>JAEUTM010000134.1 GCA_016788025.1 Bacteroidia bacterium | reverse complement strand
ATGCACTTCTTAGGTCTGGCAGGTGTTCCTCGTCGTTATTATACTAACAGTAACTTCCCAATGTTTGATAATCTTGTTGACATAAACGAGATCGTTACCATCTGCGCTATTATTGGTGCTTTGGGTCAGGGTGTATTCCTTTTCAACTTCTTCTATAGCATGTTCCGTGGCGAAAAAGCGCCTCAAAATCCCTGGAATGCAAACACACTTGAGTGGACCACTCCGATGGCTCATATTCATGGTAACTGGCCAGGTGAATTGCCAACAGTACACCGCTGGGCATACGATTATAGCAAACCTGGAAAAGAAAAAGACTTCGTTCCTCAAACCGTTCCACTAGAAGCTGGTGAAGAGGATGGAGGCGCTCACTAAAGTCCTGTTTATTATTTTATAATTTTTGAAAAGCCCCTTAATTTTAAGGGGTTTTTTCATGGGCGCAGGCGACATGATTTACATCAGAATAATCCTTACTTTTATTTCAATAAACCAGTTTGAATGGAAAAGGACATGACTAAAGAATACTCCAACGGCGAAATTACCATCGTTTGGAAACCTTCCGTTTGTATTCATTCAACTATGTGCTGGAAGAAGGATACGGGTTTACCGGAGGTTTTTAACCCGCGATTAAAACCCTGGATAAGACCTGAGGGCGCTTCTACGTCGAAGATAATAGAACACATTAAGAAATGTCCAAGTGGCGCTTTGAGTTTTTATTATAACGACACAGCACCGGAATCGCCTTCTGTTATATCTAATACAAGAATAGAAGCTCTTGCAAACGGGCCCTTGTTAGTTTACGGTAACATTACGATAAAAGATTCACAAGGATCTGAAATTAAAAAGAGCAATGTTACAGCTTTCTGTCGTTGTGGCCAGTCTGGAAATAAACCTTACTGCGATGGAAGTCACGTGAAACATAATTTTAAAGGATGAAACTAAAAGTTATAATCACAGGTGTAACAGGAATGGTGGGGGAAGGTGTTCTTCATGAATGCGTTTTGCATCCCGATGTCTCGGAAATACTGGCAATAAGCAGAAAACCGTGTGCCTATAAGCATTCGAAAATAAAGGAGATTGTACACAAAGATTTTCTTGACATTACTTCCATTCAGGAGCAACTTAAAGGATATGATGCCTGTTTCTTTTGTTTGGGCGTTTCATCGATTGGTATGAATGAAGGCGATTATACGCGTCTCACACATACGTTAACAATGCATTTCGCCGAAGTATTGTCAAAACAGAGACCTAACCTTACTTTTTGTTATGTGTCAGGTGCCTCAACCGATAGCAGTGAGGAGGGGAGATCTATGTGGGCAAGAGTTAAAGGAAAAACAGAGAACGATCTTATTAAATTGTTTTCCAAAGCTTACATGTTCAGACCTGGTTATATGCATCCCACGCCTGGATTAAGGAATGTAAATAAATTTTACAAATATGTCACATGGTTATATCCTGTGTTTCGTTACGTTCTAGGTAAAGGCTCAACGCTTAAGGAACTCGGACTCGCCATGATTCATGCTGCCTCCAGGGGATATGACAAAAAGATTCTCGAAGTAAAAGATATTATTAAACTGGCGAAATGAGTCGCAAAAAACAACTTAAAATATGCCTGACTACAAAGAAGTATTTGAAAACAACAAGCGTTGGCTAGAGAAGAAGAAAGAAAGTGATGTGTCTTTTTTTGAAAAATTAGCAAAGGATCAACACCCGGATTATCTGTACATAGGATGTAGCGACAGCAGGGTTACTGCTGAAGAAATTATGGGTGCTGAGCCGGGAGAGGTGTTTATTCATCGCAACGTGGCGAATCTCGTAAATTCAACAGATCTGAATGTGATGTCGGTAATGGAGTACGCAGTAAAATATTTGAAGGTTAAACACATTGTTGTTTGCGGACATTACAATTGCGGGGGTGTTAAGGCCGCCATGCAGCCCAAAGACATGGGCATTCTGAATCCTTGGTTGCGAAATATTCGCGACGTATATCGTTTGCACAAAGATGAACTAAATAGCATTGCAGACGAGCATCAGCGGTATGACCGTCTTGTAGAGCTTAATGTTCAGGAGCAATGTGTGAATGTTATTAAAATGGCTTGTGTCCAGCAAGGATATGTGGCTAATGGCTATCCTACAGTACATGGATGGGTATTCGATTTAAGAAGCGGGAAAATTATTGATCTTAAACTTGACTTTAACAAAATACTTAAGGGAATCCAGGAGATTTATAACTTGACGGACACCAAAATAACCTGAGGTTTCGGGAGTTCAAACGGTCAGAGAAGGATATTGTTAACCGGTGTTAACGGTGCCGGAAGATCCTTTTCGTTAAGCATATCACGAAGGTCAATCTCAATGGTCCTCGAAATGGCTGTTATGGGAACGTCATTTGCTAAACCTTCGAAAGGATTCTCTGTGGCCTCGCCAATGCGTTCCATGACATGAAATACAAAGGCAACAGTTACTGAACACGGAATAGTCACCCACACGAACCAGGATCCGAAGATCTCGCTGAGTTTGCCTATTTCGTGCAAAATCCCAAAGGGTAACATGCCTATAAAAAGACGGATAAACATTTGGTTTATAGTGGCAAACTGACGAGGATACGGGAAGTTTTTGATTCGTTCGGCTCTGCCCTGATGATCGTATAAAGCGCTTAAGGTTTGTTCGAGTTCTACAAAATCAAGTTCGCTGATTTTACCCTCGTCTTTCAGTCGCTTAAACTCTTTCGACTGAAATGCGATGAGTTGTGTGGCCCTGTTTTTTTTACTTAAAATTTCATTTAATTCTTCCGTACTGAGATATTTTTCGAGTTCCTTTTCAAGTGGTGTTTCCTTTTCCGGCACTGTAAAAAACCTCGAATATTCGATATTGCTTTTCAGGTTTGTGTTCTCCCATGTTCTGGCTTCGCGTAATTGATAACGGAGGGCTGTGAGCCAGGCAATATGCCTGTATATAATTGATTTAATCGTTTTCTCGTCTGTGTTTATAGTATCTCTCACCAGTATTCCAAATGTTCGGCTGCTGTTAATGATGGAGCCGTAGATTTGACGGGCTTCCCAAAGACGATTATAGGTTTGTGTATTTTTGAAACCGACCAAAAAGGCTGCGGCAGTACCAACCAAAGCTATTGCAACCCATGGCAGCACAAGCCAGGTGAAACCGAAAATGGCATAGAGCGCGGTGGGAATTGTAGAAAGATAAATGAAGAAGTAGATGTCCCGGCGAGTCCAGAACAATACTTCGCCTAATTTAAATCGTCGGCCTGCGTGCATGGAATTTGTTTTTTGAAAAGTACAAAATTATTGCAAGATTTGATCGGAGATGAACAAATAAGCTATTGTTAAGCGCTATTGATAATTATTTTTTAAAGCAGGATGAGCCCGTTAAAGGTTGTCTGCTATTTCTTCGTTCATACATCCTTAAACAAGATAAAAACATTACAGAAGCATGGAAATATGGCATGCCTTTTTATTGTTATAATGGTAAAATGTGCTGCTATCTTTGGATACACAAAAAACATAAACAGCCTTACATTGGAATTGTGGAAGGGGATAGGGTAAAACACCCGGATCTGCTAAGGGAAAAACGAGCAAGAATGAGCATATTACTCGTTGATGCCCACAAAGATATTCCGCTTAAGAAAATCAAAATTGTAATAACGCAGATGCTTAAGTTTTACAAGTAATTAGTAGGCGTAATCGCTCAGGTATTCGTAGTTAAGGGTAAGCTTCCCGTCTTTACATATACTGGCGCGTTTTATAATTTTATCCTTGTCCTCGCCAAATACAAATGGAAGAACACGTTCTGCAAGGTCTTTTCCAAAATCGTCGCTCGCGTTGCGAGGTAATTCACACGGAAGATTATCAACGGCCATTACACAAATTGTATCTTTTGTAAAGGGTAAATCTTCTTTTTCCTTAATAATGTTATAGCCGTAGAAGGGCTGACTGATGGAGCTTGCCCGGATTGTAGTGGGAACGGAGCCGTCTACATCGCAGGTGATATCGGCAATTACGGAAATACGAAAGTCAGAAGATTTCATGTCTTTTTTCGTGAACATTTTTGGCGACCTTGGATCCCAGTAATGGGTTGAGATGTAGAGGTCGGTAACCTTTGTAAATGGAGGAAATTTAGAAACAAAATGTTCGGGGTGCATAAAAAAGTCGTTAAGATCGAAGTTGTGATCATTCGGTCTTTCCACATAATCTCTTGGATTTAGCTGGCAATATACCGGTTCACGGAACGAAGCCATGAGAAACTCTTCGGCTGTAACTTTGCGGATTTTGAGCGCACTTAACGTTTCTATAGCGCCATTTGCAACCCTCCCACCGCCAGTAAGTGCGATTTTAATGTTTGGTAATTTTACGCGTTTAAGCTCTTCTTCCATTTCAGCTTTGTCGCGACACTGATGTGCAGGTTTAATTCTGAAAAGATCGTATTTTAAACCATATCCCAGAATTCCGTTGTAGGCCCCCACAATTCCGGCGTAACGGCCAAAACCAATAATACGATTGTTCTTTTTGTCAGTAAGAGTTTCATAATCGATCATTTGGATCTTTTTTTGAATCAGAGCCTTCATGAGTTTTTGATTATGAGCTTGTTTTTTTATGGTATGTGAGAAGAAAAAATACTTTTTCCCCACAATAAGTTTTTCAGCCGGCACTTCTTTTACGCCCATTAGAATATCGCAATCACTAAGATCTTCCTGGAGTGTTAAACCAAAGGAAGTGTATTCGTCATCGCTGTAACAGCGAATCGGACTGGGCTGAATAACGATACTAATATTAGGGTATTGTTTAACGAGTTCTGCACAAATAAGAGGAGTAAGTGGTACCCGTTTATCAGGTGGACTTTTCTCTTCACGAAGCACGCCAATTTTAAATGTTTGCATACTAATACGTATTTTTACAAAGATAACATTTATGCGGTTTTACGGGTTTTTTTCGGGGTTTATTTTTTTGTTATGCACGTTGTGTCAGAGTGTCTATGCTCAGAAAAAACAGTCGGCCGTTTCGAGGAAATATTCGCCCGCAGAATTGAAAGAAGACGCACATGTTATGACCGCGGTTTTACTTCGTATGCATCCGGCAATCGGAATTTACCAACCAAGAATGTACTACGAAAATCTTCTGAGCGATTTTATTTTTTCATTGAATGATTCTCTAACGGAAAAACAGTTTCGGATCAGAGTGAAACTTATTTTAGATGAACTGCACTGTGGTCACACCGAAGTAATGTATTCCCAGGCCTTTTATAAGGAAATGAATAAAAAGAAACTCAATTATTCTCCATATATATTCCTTCCGGTTGGTAAAAAACTGTATCTGATAGCTAACCTAAGTAATAAGAAGCAAGACACCGTTCTTAAAAAAGGCACTGAGATTTTGAAAATTAACCGGATTCCCGTTGATTCTATGATCAACTATTCAAAACATTTTGTGAGCACAGATGGATTTAACCAAACAGCCAAAAACCACTACGTTCAGATCGGATTTAATAGTTATTATCCTACTCTTTTTGGTAGACCTGATACATTTGAGGTGGAATACGTTGACAACAAAGTCTCCAAGAGCTTTCGTTACAAGGCCATTCAACCTAAAACAATACCACCCTTACCGTTGGGACCGAAAGATGATAGTTTATACAAGAAGTATAAAAGTGCCAGCATGAAGTATCGTTTTCTGGATGATCAAAAGAAGACAATGGTGCTTAGGATAGAACGGTTTTCGCACAGAGGTGACGGTAGGGCATACAGAAGATTATTCAGAAAATTAAAACACAATAAATCTGAGAATCTCGTTATTGATTTGCGGAACAATGGTGGCGGCAGTCTGGCAAATAGTTACCGGTTATTAAGCTATCTGATCGACAGCTCAGCAAATCAAACCTTAAGCACAACAATCCGGAACTATCCTTTTAAGGAATATACCAGAGGAAATTTTGCTTTTAAATTCACGCGTTTAGCCTACAAGCTGATTGGCGAAAAACGCACCAGCAACGATACTGACTATTTTGTATACCGCATAAAACCCAAAAAGAAGAATCATTTTAAAGGCAAGGTGTATGTGTTGATTAACGGTGGTTCATTTTCGGCCTCTTGCCTCGTATCGGCCTACTTGAAGCACAGCAACCGTGCAGTGTTCATCGGTGAAGAAACCGGTGGAGCGATTGAAGGTTGTAATGCTGGTATAACGCCTTATTATAAATTACCGAACACTCGCATAAGGGTACGTGTTCCTGCTTTTCGGATAGAACACGATGTGTGTCCGGAAATTACCGGCCATGGTATATTGCCGGATTACCCTACGGTTTATGGGTTGAAAGACATCATGGCAAAAAAGGATCTTGAGCTTGAAAAAGTAAAAGAACTTATCATGTCGGGAAAGTGATACGTGCTGTTTATTTTTGTTACATTTAAAATCTTCTATGAGCTTTGTCGAATATTTTAGCAGGCTGGCAAGCTATGGTGTGAAAGATTATTATTCGCCATGGGAGGTACACCTGGTCAGAAAACTCAACCAATCTTCCCTTCTGGGTACTCTGAATGTGATATTTTGCCTGGTCGTTTTTGTGTCGATGGGATATACAGGTTCGGTTTTTGAATGCACTGTGGTGCTTGTCGTTTCGCCCTTTATGTTCTTTTTGAATAAATGGTGGGGATATGTTCCGGCGTTTTACCTGTTTACATTCATAGGTTGTTTTCTCTTTTTCTTTTTATCGGTTAAAATGGGTTCTGATTCATTCGCCTTTCTCTATTTTTTCACACTGATTATAGGTATCATTCAAATGGGAAGCCGAAAGGAAATATTCGTTCATGTTGTTATTAATGTTATTTTGTGTTTTATTACGATTTGCCTGATCGCACTGTGTTACATTTATAAGGTTTTCCAGATTGTGGTGCCTGAGAATATGATCGAATTTTGCCGATACTTTAATATTTGTTTTAGCTTTTTTACCGCAGCCTTTTTTATGCTTATTATATCTAAAGAGTCAATCAGACAGGAGATGTTGCTGCAAAGCGCCTTAAAACAGAAAGAAATATTATTAGCAGAGTTATTTCATCGTGTTAAAAACAATCTAAGTATTGTAACCAGTTTATTAAATCTCAAAAAAGACAGTGCCAAATCAGAAGAAACCAAAGATATTTTAGAGGAGTGCAGAAATCACGTGTTTTCGATGGCCCTCGTTCATACTAAAATGTATAATAGCAATAACCTCGCAGATTTGAATTTCAAGGAATACCTGGGCGAACTCTTGCCCGAACTAATTAACTCTATTGGTGGTTCCCCGGCAGTTGGTTTTGAGATTGAAAGCTCGGATGTTACTATGAATTTAGAACAGGCTATTCCCTGCGGATTAATTGTGAATGAGCTTATAACCAACGCTTTTAAACATGCGCAATTGCCGGACCAGAGATTGAAGATCAGAGTTGCTCTTAAGGAGGAAAATAGATGGGTTTACCTCGATATAAGTGACAATGGGCCTGGTAAATGCGATGTTAATAATAACAAAGATTCCTTGGGCATGGAGCTCATAAGATCTTTGGCCGAACAACTGAGTGCCGAGTATTCTTTCAGGAACGACGATGGTCTGAAATTCAGTTTACGGTTTAGGAAATAGTTATTTCAATTCGAGACCCTTAACCATTTCAATTAACTCCTTTTCGTTTGTAGAGTTTAACGATTGCATGTTTTCCTGCCAGGCGTATATGATATAAAAATGATCGTCAACTTTTGCAAAGTAGCGGAACGCTTCAAAGGATTTACTTTTTGTTTTAGTGTCTGTAAAATTGGATTTTTTACGTTCAAATGAAACTTCGTTGTGCCTTACGCGGTCAAACTTTTCCACATTTTCGAATCGGAGGTTTCCGATTGCGTCGCGCTTAGTGGAATCCAAACCGGATTGAGTGCTTGGATACAAAACAACATTCATTTTACCGTCTTTATGGGATCTGAAAAAATAAAGTCCGGAGCATTTGCACATGGCATTGCCTGGTTCCTCCCAGGGCGATTTGCCTCCAAATTCTTCGGCGTTCCAGCCTCCTGGAAGCGTGTATTTTACCTTCATGTTTTTTGCTTTTTGTCCATTTGCCAGTAAAGACAGACAAAGCAGGGGAAGAAGTAGATAGGTTTTCATGACAAAAATTTAGTTAAATGTAAGTAAAATGGACATTTCCGGCCTAAATTAATTGTAACTTTACATGAGTTCTTTGAGCAATTTAGATGAATGGTGTTTTTAAACACATCAATTGTTTAGATTGAAATGGGTCCGACCGGTTTTGACAGTAAGCGCATTAGATGAGTAAGCACGTAGAGCGTTGTAAGACGAGCTCTTTAAACTGAACTTTCAAAACTTTTATTTGGCGAAGGTAACACTTACGCTATGGCAGCTTAATCTAGGATTAACCAGCCTTTGCTTTCCGGGGAGCTAAACTGCTCTGCGCCCTGGGTCTAGCATCATAAATGTGTAGTTTGTTTTATGGATGTTGCTACATAAAACAATATCAGCAACTAAGTTGAAGTTTGGTACGAATTAACGCCTGGCTTCGATCGAAAATCAAGTTAATACTAAACGTGTAGAAAGCTTATTTATTCCTTATTTGGACGAGAGTTCGAATCTCTCCGGATCCACGAATAAATGCAAAATGAGGCTCCCCGCCACAACGGGGAGCCTTTTTTTGCAGGCGCTCAAGCGTTGAGAGCATTGGCTTTTAGAAGCGAAGAGCACCTGCAAAAAAATCGCTGCC
>JAEUTM010000011.1 GCA_016788025.1 Bacteroidia bacterium | reverse complement strand
TTTCATGGTTAAAAAAGAGAATATCAATATCTGTAATTCTGTCCGAATTGCGATCGGCCGACCTTTTGCGACCAACACTTTCTTCAATGGAGTTCAGAATTTTTATCAGATTTTGAGCAGAATGTTTCGTCTGCAATTTAAGCACCATGTTAAGATATTTATTGTTTGATTTGCTACCCCAGGCATCAGTTTCGTAAACCAGCGACCGATTCAAAATCTCTCCGCAATCCCTGCTAATCAAGCCGGTAACCGTTTCTAAATTTAAAAGTCGGTCGCCTAGATTTCCGCCCAACCCTAAAAAAACCACGTTCATAACATCTTTCGGATTTAAACCGTCAATATCCTTAATTTTACAGCACAAATATAAATAATCGCCAGTAAAGGTGATGTTGTTAAGGAGACATAGAATAAGATTATGAAACAGTTTTTTGGTGCTTTTTTTGGGTCCATTATTGGAATTGTCGTAGCGACGATACTCGGTATTTTAATAACCGTAGCAGTCGTAAAATCTAGCTTTGAGGGGGCTTTCGAAGAAAAGGAAGAAGTTAGTGCTGTTAAGGCTAATACCGTTCTTAAATTAGTTCTTGATGGAGAAGTATCAGAAAGAGAAAAGGAAAATCCATTCAAAGGCCTCGGCGGAGCATTTTCAGGCAACGATGGATTAGGATTAAATTCTCTGGTTAAGAAATTAAACATAGCTTCTGAGGATGAAAATGTAAAAGGAGTGTATGTTGTTATAAAAAGCCTTCGTGCTGGATTTGCGACGATGCTAGAGTTGCGTGACGCAATGGAGAGATTTAAAGAAAAAGGAAAATTTATCTATGTATATTCTGAAAATCTTTCGCAAAACGAATATTTTCTGGCCTCATCGGCAACACGGATATTTCTAAATCCGCAGGGAAACCTCGACTGGAAAGGTCTTAACATGAGTTTGTTGTTTTACAAACATACTTTTGAAAAACTGGATATTGATATGCAGGTATTCAGACATGGCAAGTTTAAAAGTGCCGTCGAACCTTTTATGCTTGATAAGATGAGTGAGGCAAATCGGTATCAATCGGAGACTTTTCTCAACAGTATCTGGAATACAATGCTCACTGAAATTTCAAGAAGCAGGAAGTTGAGTGTGGAAGAATTAAATGCAATGGCAAATAACCTTCAGGTTCATTTTCCTTCTGATGCTCTCGGAAAGCTGGTTGATGCACTTGCTTATGAAGATGAAGTCGTAGCTGAGATCAAAAAGAAAACTGGTTTGAAAGAAAGTGATAAAATGAAGTTTAAGGATTTTGAAAAGTATGAAAAAAAGGCTGACGACGAATCTCATAAAAAAGACGAAAAGATTGCAGTTATCTATGCGAACGGGGCGATTGGCAGCGGTGAAGGGAATGACGAAGAGATTGGCAGTGACCGATTGGTAAAGGCAATTAAGGAGGCGCGCCAGGACGACAAGATCAAGGGGATTGTGATCCGTGTAAATTCACCAGGAGGAAGCGCGCTTGCCAGCGATGTTATCTGGAGGGAAGTAACCCTTGCAAAAAAAGCAAAACCCACTGTTGTCAGCATGGGAAACCTGGCAGCAAGCGGCGGATATTATATCAGTTGTGCTGCTGACAGGATTTTTGCGCAGCCGAACACAATTACCGGATCAATTGGTGTATTTGGAATATTACCAAACATTCAAAAGCTGCTTGATAAAAAATTAGGCATAACCGTTGATACTGTTAACACGAATAAATACAGTGATATTGGTACCGGTTTAAGAACTGTTACCGAAAGAGAATACCAATTTATTCAAAGTTCCGTGGAAAAGGTTTACGACACATTCACTAAACGCGTTGCAGAAGGCCGTGGTATATCGCAGGCAATGGTAGATAGTATAGGGCAGGGTAGGGTATGGACAGGCGCTGACGCTTTGAAAATAAATCTTGTTGATGAACTGGGTGGATTGGATGATGCAATCGCCTATGTTGTGAAAAAAGCTAAATTAAAGCAATTTAAAACAGTTGAACTCCCAAAACAAAAAAATCCGTTTGATGATTTCTTTGGAAAAAAGGAAAGCGAGTTTGAGTCTAAGTTAATGAAGAACCAGCTAGGTTCGATGTACATGTATTTTAGGCAGGTTCAAAACCTTATAGAAATGAAGGGGGTTCAGGCAAGGTTACCTTTTGAAATGACATTCCAATAATTTTACCGCTGTTTAAAAACAATAGGGTAAGTTTAAAGCAACTTACCCTTTTTTTTTGCCAGCAGCGCGCCATATAGTTTTTCCATATCGTCGCATAATCTTTGGTAGCCGAACTTTTGAATAACTTCTTCTTTCGCAAGCGAAGCTTTTTGTTTAACAGAATCGAAGTTTTCAACAGCATATAATAAATTTTTATTAAAAGCCTCCGGGTCATCGGGTTCCGACAGTAAACCGCATTCTGGATTAAGAATGTCCTTAATACCTCCCACGTTTGTTGACACAATGTACCGTGATGCTGCCTGAGCCTCAATCAGACTTACCGGCGTTCCTTCGTTTAGTGAGGTAAGGCATACCATGTCCAAACCAGCAAGAGCCACATCAACTTCTTTGATCCAACTAGTGAAAACGATATCTGGATTATTATCTCCAGAAGCGTTCCACATTAAGTTCAGTTGAGTGCAATAGTTTTCGAGTGAAGTTTTAGTGTCACCGTCCCCAATTATAAAGGCCTTTATTCTCTTTTTGGTCGAATTTTTCAGGTGATTGATCGAATTGATAAACAGCGAATGGTTTTTAATTGGAGCCAATCGGCCTATGATACCGATTGCTATTTCATCTTCCTTTAAAAAGTACTTTCTTCTGAAAATATCTCTTTTTTCATCTTGTTTTTGAGTGAAGCGGTCAAGGTCAAAACCCAGAGGAATGATATGTGTTTTTTCGGGAGTACAGATGGAATATTTGAAACACAGTTCGTCTTTTTGCAGCGAACTTATAGCGACGATGGCGTCACTTTTTTTTGCAAGATATCGTTCTATGATTTTGAAAATAGAAGTAACTGCTTTATTAAAATATCCGTGAAACACATGACCGTGAAATGTA
>JAEUTM010000189.1 GCA_016788025.1 Bacteroidia bacterium | reverse complement strand
TTCAAAAGTGCTGTCGGGAAAACGTTTTTTGTAGTCTTCCACATCGGCAGCCTGAATATAATTCGAATTTCCACCTTTGATGATAAGCGCAGGCACCGAGCTCACAAAATCCGGAGCGGATACCATGATTGTCTTGTAATTTTTGGTGATTGCATCCAGGTTAAAACGCCAGGCCATAAGATTCGCATCACTGTCTTTCCAGTAGATATTTTTTAAAAGAAATTGTTTGGTACCGAAATCCTGTATGTGCTCATTCATCACAGCTTCGGCCTCTTTTCTCGTTTTTACCTTATCAAAGTCCACTGCATGCAACGCTTTGAATACATCTGCGTGATGAGGTGGGTAAACACGCGCAGCCATATCAGCTAGAATTATTTTTCCGGCGATGCCTGGATAACTCGACTCAAAAAAGAGTACAGTTTTCGCACCCATGCTGTGTCCGAGAAGAATCGGTTTTTGTAAGGAATGGTCATCAATAAATTCCTTCAGGTCGTCGGCCATAACAGCATAATTCCAATCATCACTGTGTGGCGACAAGCCATGATTTCGCTGGTCTAAGGTAAATACATGAAACCCCTGTTCCGCAAATTGTTTCGCTAAAGTGTTCCAGTTATCACTTTGACCAAATAGTCCATGTAAAATAATCAAAGGCTGTCCGGCTCCAAATTCTCTAAATGCTAATTTCACAGTTGTAATAGTTTATTGTCACCCTGAGCTTGTCGAAGGGTTAATTGACGTAAATACAATTGAACAGTATTCTCCAAACCGTAATATAAAGCGTCGCTAATCAATGCGTGACCAATCGACACTTCCAGCAAACCCGGAACATGTTGTTTGAAATAAGCAAGGTTCTCGAGACTCAGGTCATGACCCGCATTAATTCCCAGGCCAAGTTCCTGGGCTTTCCTTGCGCTATCAGTGAAAGGTTTTATGGCTTTTTCTTTTTGTGTATGAAACAATCTTGCATATTCCTCGGTGTAGAGTTCAATGCGATCGGTTCCGGTTTCCTTTGCGCCCTCTACCATTTTAATATTCGCATCCACAAAAATAGAAGTGCGGATGTTTTTTGACTTAAATAATGCAATTATATCTTTCAGGTACTCTTTATGAGCCACGGTATCCCAACCATGATCACTCGTAATCTGACCTTGCGAATCCGGAACCAGAGTTACCTGAGCAGGTATTACTTCAAGAACGAGATCAACAAATTTTCTCTCTTTAGGATTGCCTTCAATATTAAATTCTGTTTTTAAAATTGGTTTTAGATCGCGCACATCCTTATAGGTAATATGCCTTTCGTCGGGTCGTGGATGCACTGTAATGCCCTGCGCACCAAAGCGTTCAATATCCAGCGCTGCTTTCAGCAGATCAGGAACATTGCCACCGCGGGCATTTCGTAAAGTGGCTATTTTATTGATATTTACGCTTAGTTTAGTCATTTTTTTAAACAAAATTGTGTTTTGTTTCACAGGAGCAAAACTAATTATTTTGCTACTTTTGAGAAAATTAATGTTAGCCGGAGATTTAATAACAGACGAGGTCCCCCCTCTTAAGATTACAGATACGGTTGAGCTGGCCCTCGATTGGATGGAGCAGTTCAAGGTGTCACATCTGGCGGTAGTCAACAACCGCGAACTTATTGGCATTGTTTCCGAAACAGATCTGCTGGATTATGAACGTCCGGATGAACAGATAAATGTCACCAAACTTCATCTTTCAAAAACAGCCATTCATCACTACCAGCATGCTTACGATTTAATTCGTTTGATGAGCAGTCTTAATCTTACTCTTATTCCGGTGATTGACGAGAAGGAAATGTATAAAGGTTGTATTACCCTGAAAGGAGTGATCCAGAACCTAAGTACGATGATGTCTGTTCAGAATCCAGGTGGAGTAATTGTGCTTGAGCTAAATCAAAGTGATTATTCGGTTACTCAGATTGGAAATATTATTGAAGGAAATGATGCTAAGATTTTAAGTCTTCACGTATCATCTCAACCCGATAGCACCAAACTTGAAGTGACTATTAAAATTAACCGTGAAGATCTTTCACGTGTGTTGCAGACCTTTAACCGTTACAATTATTCAGTGAAAGCAACGTTCCAGCATGGCGATTTTGACAAAGGAATGAACGATCGCCTGAACGAGTTTCTGCATTATCTCAATATCTAAGTTAAGATCGTTATTCTAAATTTTTGGTAAATTCTTCCGGAGTCACAGCATCCGTCAAAAGAAACTCACCAATGCGGGTGCGGCATAGTTTAGTAAGATGTGCACCGCTATTCAAAGCCAATCCAAAATCGCGGGCAATACTCCGTATGTAGGTGCCTTTGCTACAAACTATCCTAAAATGAACTTCAGGAAAGTTGATTCCTGTAACTTCGAATTCTTTTATCTCAATCTCCCTCGATTTAAGTTCCGTTTCCTTACCCGCCCGCGCAAGTTCGTAAGCCCGTTTTCCGTCAACCATTACAGCACTAAAAAGTGGAGGAACTTGTTGTTGTAGACCTACGAACTGTTCCGCTGTTTTAATAATCAACTCATTGGTGATATGTTCGGTAGGAAAGACGTGATCTACCGGTTTTTCGAGATCATAACACGGAGTAGTAGCCCCAATTAAAAAAGAACCGGTATATTCTTTTTCCATTCCCATCAGGGTATTAATAGTTTTGGTTTTTTTGCCGGTGCATACAATAAGTAATCCCGTAGCCAAAGGATCAAGCGTGCCGGCGTGACCAACTTTTGGTTTCGTTTTTACATTGTTAACAATAAGAGATGGATGACGTTTGATAGCATGTTTGATCTTGTTTACTGCCTGGAAACTGCTCCAGGTATAAGGTTTGTCGATCAGCAACACTTCACCCGTATAGAAATCAAATGGCATTAGAATACTGCCTTTGCAACAGCTTTTGTAGTTTCAGAAGCACCCATAGTATAAAAATGCAGGCAGGGAACATTTGCTTTGATAAGTTCCTTGCTTTGTTCGATACACCATTTAATTCCAACTTCTTTTACCTGTTTGTCGTCTGTACATTTTTCCAGCTCCTCGTAAAATGGTTGCGGAATATTACACTGGAATATTTTTGGCAGAGTGGTGATTTGTTTCTTAGCGGTCAGGATTTTTAATCCTGGAATGATCGGAACATTTATGCCGTGTTCTCGGCAAAGTTTTACAAACTCAAAATATTTTGAATTATCAAAGAACATTTGGGTCACAACATATTCTGCACCAGCATCTACTTTCGCCTTCAGATGTTTCAGGTCAAAAATCATGTTTGGTGCCTCAAAATGTTTTTCAGGATAAGCAGCAACACCGACACAGAAATTGGTAGGTGCAGCATCGGTCATATCCTCGTCAAGATATTTACCTTTATTCATTTCGCCGATCTGTTTTACCAGGTCAATAGCAAAAGCGTGACCTCCTGGTTCGGGAACAAAGGCCGGTTCGGTTTTGATGCTGTCTCCACGTAGCGCAAGTACATTGTCAATGCCAAGAAACTGCAAATCAATTAAAGCATTTTCGGTTTCTTCTTTTGTAAATCCACCACATATGATGTGTGGTACTGCCTCTACATCATATTTATTCATGATGGCGGCGCAAATGCCAACGGTACCGGGACGTTTACGGATGCTCACTTTTTCAAGATAGCCACCTTCGCGTTTTTTATAGATATATTCTTCACGGTGATAAGTCACATCTACAAAAGCCGGCTTAAAATCCATCAGGGGATCAATGCTGTCATAGATACTTTGAATACTCTTGCCTTTTAAGGGCGGTAAAATTTCAATAGAGAAAAGTGTTTTTTTGCTTTCACTAAGCTTGTGTGTGAGTTTCATAAAGCTTTTGCTTTTTATTCAGGAATCTTACTGCGAAGAATTTCAGTTAACGGAAATAATCTCTTTTATTTCAGGAACAGCGCGTTTTATAGTTTCTTCAATGCCTGATTTCATGGTCATGTGACTCATGTGGCAGGTCTTGCAGGCTCCCTTCAACTCTATCTTTAGTTTTTGATCTTCTGTGATCTCAACAATCTCAACATTGCCACCATCCGCCTCAAGATAAGGACGAATGGAATCAAGCGCTTCTTCTATTTTACGGTATAGGGGATTCATCTTCTGAAATTAAGCGTAAAGATAAGAGTTAAGGCCTATTTACCAAAGTAAAAATACCCCTAAATACGCGTGTCCAGCTTGTTAAATGCTTAAATTTTAACGTAATTCGTCCAATGGAAGAAAGTAACCTGATATTCGGTACACGCGCGGTGATTGAAGCACTCAACGCAGGCAAAGAGGTTGAAAAGATATTTGTACAGAAGGGACTTTCCAACGAGTTATACAACCAACTTAGGCAGGCCCTCCGTGGAAACACAGTACCAATTCAGTTTGTTCCTCCCGAGAAACTTAAAAGAATTACAGATAAAAATCATCAGGGTGTTGTCGCGTATTTAACCGAGATTGCATATTACGATACCGAAGATCTGTTATCCGGAATTTTTGAGCAAGGCAAGGTGCCTTTAATACTGATACTTGATCGCGTAACCGATGTGCGTAATTTTGGTGCAATTGCCCGCAGCGCTGAGTGTGCCGGCGTTGATTTCATAATTATTCCAAGTCGCGGAGCAGCGCAGATAAACGGAGACGCGATTAAAACAAGTGCAGGAGCGCTTCATCGATTAAAAGTTTGCAGGGAAGATAATTTAAAAACAACCATCGAATATCTCAAGGAAAGCGGTCTGCAGATAATAGCCTGCCATGAAAAAACCGATAAACTTATTTATGATGCTGAATTTGCTAAGCCAACTGCAATTATCATGGGCAGTGAAGAAAATGGCATCAGCAATGAATATCTTAAACGTAGCGATATGCAGGTTAAAATTCCAATGCCCGGGAAAATTGCATCGCTCAATGTTTCTGTGGCTACAGGCATCATTCTGTTCGAGGCCGTAAAGCAGAGGTTGTAGTTTGTTTACAGTGAAAATAAAGTTCGTCATAGCGTTTATATGTTTTGCAGCGAAATTGTTTTCTTTTCAGGATTCACTGGTCCGATTCGGGGATCTTGAATTCAGAAACGCGCTGGAAAAGGAAACATTGAAGAGTTTCCAGCAGAATAATAAAAAGACAAATATCGTTGATCTTTTTATGATTCATTTTAACGTCACGGAGAAGTATAGCGCTCCTAGCTCATTGCGGCAGATAGATGAAGTGGTTGAATACCTGAAAAAGGAAACGGAAAACTTGTCGGAACCTAAAAAGATAAAGCGGATTTATGAATTCGTTCATAAACGTTTTTTTAAGGTTTATCAGCATGATAATAGTTTTCCCGACGTTTTCAAAAATGGAGAATATAATTGTGTGTCCGGTTCAGCGATGTACGGAATAATTCTGCATAAAATGGATATTCCTTATCAGATTGTTGAGGCGCCGCAGCACGTATTCTTATTTGCATACCCTTTATCCCATAAAATACTTATTGAAACTACAAGTCCAAAAAACGGCTACCTGACTTTTAACGATGAATACATTCAACGTTTTATAAAATACCTTGGAGAAAATAAACTGATCAGTCAGTTGGAAATAGATTCCAATTCCGCTAAGACTCTATTTGAGAAGTATTATTTTAATAAAAATGGATTGACAATCCAACAACTTGCGGCTATTCAATACGCCAATTTTGCTTCTTACCACAGCGAGAAATCAGAATACGAAAAGGCACTCGTTGAAATTAAAAAAGCCTACTTTCTTGATCCGGGTGAAAGAAATGCATATATCATGCAACAAATTCTTTTGCAGGTAGCTTCCAATAACAGTTACTCAGAAAAACAAGAATTTAATAACCTGGTGTTTTTATGCCGGTACAACAATAAAAATGCTAAAGAAGTAAGTAACGAAGCTATTAAACAGGAATTTGGTCGGTTAACTTATGAGCAGCTTATTAAAAAGGCAGACCACCCAAGTTATGATGCTGCATTTTCGATGATTTATCCCGAAGTAGCCGATAGTTCTTTAAGAGCAGACATTGCCTTTGTTTATCACTATGAACTGGCCCGCATTGGGTTATTAAATTATAAAGATCGCAAATATGAAATCGAACATCTTAAGGCGGCTTACGATCTTAATCCCAAACATGTGGATTTGCAAACCATGGTCAGAGGACTTCTCGGCAGGCAAATAGATTCAAATAATGATCCAAAGAGTCTTATGAGGGAAATAGACGATTTTGCGTCTCAGTTTAGTTTCTTGCTTACCGATAACGCTTTTAATGTGGTAAGGTCAAATTGTTATCTTGAATATGCATATCAATTGATAGTATTAAACGACATTACAAATGGTGAGATTGAACTGAAAAAATTTGAGAAATTGTGTGATCAGAATCCCGGGCTTGAAGTTTCGGATCGTTTTGTCGAAAAAGCCTATTCAAGCGCCGCCACCTATTATTTTAAAAAAGGGAATAAGGCAAAATCAAAAGAGGTGTTAACGCGAGGATTAAAATATGCCCCAAATAATTTTGGATTGAAAGTTAGATTATCGCAGGTACGCTAGAAGTTATCGCTGGCCGCATTAAAACTCCTCGTTTTGATTAATGTATTCCCGAATCTGGTTTTTCTGTATACCGCCAGCATTACTTCTTCCATAATAAAGCCTCCTTTTGCTATTTGATAGCTGTAAACAAAGGCATTTCCTTTTTTCGGAACCGGAATACGATCATGAATAACTTGTCCATTGTTCTCAAAAATACGGTAAACTTCATCAGCCGGATCGGCTGGCTCCATTGTGATTTTATATTCGAGAATATTTTCAATTGCTACGCGATTACTTTCAGAAACTATGATTTTAAAGTCATTATTAACGGGTTTGCCGCTTTCGTACCATTCCTCAGTTCCTTTGCAAACACGTCCGGCATAATAATATTCCCTGCTCTTTAGCTTTCCATTTGTGTAATAATGTTCTTCCGGTCCGTGTTTGGTTCCCTTGTCGTAACGTATCCGTGTAACCAGTTTCCCTTATCTGTATCCATATGTGCTGCATACACTGTCAAGCATACCATCCTTAAAGAAAAGTTCAGATATTAATTTTCCTTCTTTGTTGTAGTCGCGCCAGCACCCATGTTTCAATTTATTTTTGTAGGTATGGAAGGTTTTCAGTCTCTTGTTTTCATAGTAGATCAGTGTCGTGTCGTTCAGAGTATCGTTCAGATAAACCTGGCTGGCTTTTAGGCTTCCGTTCCGAAAATACTCTTTAAAGTATCCGTTCTTTTTTCCGTTTTTATACTGAACAGATTGTTTTACAATTTCTGTACCTGGATAGTAGATTATTTTTTCCTCATCTTTAAAGCCGCTGTCGGGAGCACAAGAAAAACACGCAGAGAGTATTAAAAAAATTAATAGATGTTTCATTTGGGTTGAAAGTTGCTAAAATACCAAAAGTTCAGCGGCTGATTAAAATAAAATCTACAAATTTATCTGATAAACATCCGTTTTATTTCTTTGAATATTCTTCACTTCGAATCCACCAGCCTGCGGGATGATTTCTACCAAATCAAATGTTGCACATCCTTTACTTAATCCTTCAAAAATTAAGGTAAAACCTTTCCCATCATTTAAAGTCCATTGTGGAGCAAAGGATATATTAAATGCGGTAATGAGCTTAGCCCGTTTATCAGTTCCGTGTTCTATTAAATAGGTAGATGGCCATACACGATAAGCATAAACATCGTTGCAACTGCAATGCACAATGGTTTGGCGCTCTTCGCTTTGTAGGGTTTTTACCTCTACTTGTTCTTCAGTTTCGGTTAGTCCCATTTATTAATAACACTTTCTCAAAAATTTTCTTAATGCTGTGTTGGATTGTTTTGGCGATTCAAGGAATCCAAAATGTCCGTCGTGTTCCAGGTACAATACCGTTCCATTTTTAATGAGTTTCGATTGCTCTAAAAGTTGTTCGCTTGGAAGGACGCTGTCATGTTCACCTATTACCATCATAATCGGATACTCCACCAGTCCAAGTATCAGATCACGCGCCGGCCTGTCGCGCATGCCGTGCAAAGCATTAACTATTCCTTGTTTGGATGTGTGTCTTGCAATTTCGTTGGCAAAGGAGACTTCATCCTTCAGGTACTTTAAATTTTTTGCCGCGAATAGGTTTATGACTGTTCCTTTGGCATAAACATTTTTATTTGCTTTCACCAGGTTGATAGCTCGCAGTCGGTCTTTCTTTTTTTCTTCACTGTCGGGGTAAGCGGTGCTATGAAACAGGCACAGTCCCCTTAGTGAATCCGGAAAAAGATCCGCAAAAGCAAGACCAACATATCCTCCCATGCTATGACCAACAATCACATATTTTTTTAATTTGAGGGAATCCATGACCGCTTTTACACATTTGGCCATCAGATCCATGCTGTGTGCGTATCCATAACAAGGCGTTTGTCCGTGCCCGGGCAAATCAATTGCAATCACACGATAAGAACGGGAGAGATCCTGGATAGTTTTTTCCCAGATTCTCGCTGCTCCAAGGAATCCATGTAGTAGAATCACCACCCGCCCCTTGCCTTGATCTGTGAAATGAACCTTTTCCCTTTTATATACTGCCGTTTTAAGCATATTTCACAAATGTACAAATACTCGTCAGTTTTGTCTTGCTTCCTGGTTCATGGCTCTCGAATCTGCAATTTCCTACCGCATTTATGGTATACCCAAACCCTAGGAAAAGTCGTAAATTTAAAACTTCAAATCCCTATGTTATCACTGGCTGATCTTAAAAAAGGACAAAAAGCGCTGATCAAATCTTTTGACAACGACGCCTTAAGTTCCAAATTAATAGAAATGGGCTGTTTGCCTGGTGAAATGGTGGAGCTTTCGAAAAAAGCACCCCTTGGCTGCCCGGTAGCTATAAACATTGCCGGCTACGAATTAAGTTTAAGAACAGAAGAAGCCGCTTCGGTTCTTGTTGAATTAGTGGCTTAAGGTTTTTTTGACCGAATTAAAAAGAAATAACCAAATCCGTATTGCCCTATTAGGGAATCCTAACGCAGGTAAATCCAGCCTTTTCAATGGATTAACCGGACTTAACCAAAAAACAGGAAATTATGCAGGTGTTACTGTGGACCGGCAGGAAGGCAAAACCATTTTTGTAAAGGATGAACAACGCTACAAATTTTCAGTGATTGACCTTCCTGGTATTTACAGCCTGTTTCCAAAATCAAACGATGAAGAAATAGCCTGTAAAACGTTGCTGGATCCTCAGGAAAACATCGATACAATTGTTATTGTTGCAGATGCTACCAACCTAAAAAGAAATTTGCTTCTGGCTACTCAATTAATTGACCTCAAATTCAAAACGGTAGTGGCCCTCAGCATGTTTGATGAAGCAACAGCTCAGGATATAAGAATAGACATAAAGGGGCTTTCCGAAACGCTGGGTGTTGAAATCGTACCAGTAGATTCACGAAAAAAAATAGGGTTTCCAAAACTTAAAGAAGCAATTGTAAATGCACGGGTAAGTGACAGTTTTTTTTATGATTTACAATCGGGTTTTATTTCCAGTGCCGGCAGCTATCGCACTTTTATAGAAAACACTCTCAAACCCGCGGGGCCTGAAAAACAACAGGAAGATGCTGACAAACTTTACCGCTTTAACACCATTAATTATATGGTAACTAAGTTTGTAAAGAGTCCTGATCAGCTCTCCCGCAAAGAGATAACAGCAAAGATCGATAGACTTACAACGCACAGAGTTTTTGGGTATGTAATTCTGCTTGCAGTGTTGTTCCTGGTGTTTCAGTTTATTTTTTACGTTTCAGAAAGTCCAATGGACTGGATTGAAAAAGTGTTTTTATCCCTTGGAGATTCAGTGAGAGAAAATTTACCGGAGGGCCAGATTAACGATCTCATCACAAATGGGATCATTCCTGGGATCAGCGGCGTAATCATGTTTGTTCCCCAGATTGCGTTTCTGTTTCTATTTATCGGTTTTCTTGAAGATTCGGGTTATATGGCCCGTGCTAGTTTTATCATGGATAAGGTGATGCGTCGTTTTGGACTCAACGGAAAATCTGTAATTCCCCTTATTAGTGGAACTGCATGTGCAGTGCCTTCAATCATGGCGACACGCTCTATCAGTAATATGAAGGAACGATTGATCACCATATTTATTTTACCTCTTATTAGTTGTTCGGCACGTCTCCCGGTATACACTCTCCTTATAGCGGTATTGTATCCGGATAATACGTTCTTCGGGATTTTTAATTCCAAAGGCCTCGCTCTGTTTTTGCTTTATATGCTGGGTTTTGCAGTTACCCTGATTACGGCTTTCTTTTTAAAACGTTTTGTTAAAACAAAAGAGACTTCTTTTTTTGTAATGGAATTACCTGTTTATCGCTGGCCTCAGGCAAAAAATATTGGGATCATGGTCTATTCCAAAGTGAAGGTTTTTATACAGGAAGCCGGAAAGATAATTTTAGCCATATCGGTTATTCTATGGTTTTTAAGTTCCCACGGAATTACCGAACAGTATAAAGAGCTTGAAAAACAAGAAACAGCCTTAAAAACGCAAATTCACAGTCCGCAACACGAAGTAGCTCTCAAAACAATTGAAACACAGAAACTGGAGCATTCCGTTATTGGTAATTTGGGGCATGTAATTGAACCGGTAATTAAACCTCTGGGATTCGATTGGAAAATAGGCATTGCACTCATTACCTCTTTTGCTGCCCGCGAAGTGTTTGTTGGAACCATGGCAACCATTTATCAATCAACGGATAAAGAAAACACAGAGAGTATCCGGGAAAAATTAATGAATGAACGACACGAAAATGGCGAACCGGTTTATACAAAAGCCGTCTGCTGGTCTCTTCTTATTTTTTATGCTTTTGCTCTTCAGTGCATAAGCACTATTGCAGTTGTAAAACGGGAAACTAAAAGCTGGAAGTGGGTCATTGCACAACTTGTCTTTATGTCCGGGCTTGCATACAGTAGTGCATTCATTGTTTATCAGGTACTATCCTGAACCTAAATTTTATAGCTTTGTGCTAATATGTCACATCGGTTTCTTATTTTAATTATTTCCGTTTTTTTTCTATTTTCTTGTTCGCAGCATGATGTAATGAGAGATTTGCCGGAAGTGGTGCAAACAATCAATGAAAAATGTCCCAAGATGATTGATTCCGAAACACGAATCGATGCCGTCGAACTAAGAGGAGAAGATACACTGGTTTACCAGTTTACACTCGTTAATTTCTCCGGCAAAAATATTGATACTGCTCAGTTTTACAGGGCTATGTGGCCTGGAATCATAAGTAATATCAGGATTAGTCCTGAAATGAAGGGACTTAGGGAAGCCGGTGCCAAGTTTATGTATGTTTACAAAGACAAAGAATCGAAGCTGATTTATAGCTTCAGGATTTTGCCTCATAATTATCATTGATCTTTTTATTTGTCGGCTTGGTCGATAAATCTTTTTCTTTGGGATAATGCTTGTTGATTTATAGCCAAAGCCTCATACATTTAAGTAAAAAATCTTCATGACAAGTATTGAAAACATATTGTTTCTGGATATTGAAACAGTGCCGTTGGTATATAAATATTCCGATTTAAATGAAACGACAAAAGAGCTTTGGGATAAAAAATGGCAGTTCAACAAAGAAGTAACTGCCGAGCAGCAATACATGAAAGCCGGTATTTACGCGGAGTTTGCAAAGATTGTATGTATCGGCTTGGGGTTTTATAACAAAAATAAATTCAGGGTTACTACTTACGCTTCTGCAAACGAAACTGAAATTCTTCAAAAATTAAGCGATCTTTTAAAACAACATTTTTACTCAGATAAACATCTTTTATGCGCGCATAACGGTAAGGAGTTTGATTTTCCTTTTCTGTGCCGTCGTTTTCTTATAAATAATTTGCCTTTGCCAAAACTGTTGCAATTGCAGGGTCTTAAGCCCTGGCAGGTTAATCACATAGATACCATGGATCTTTGGAAATTTGGTGACATAAAAAATTTTAGCTCTCTTAATTTATTGGCTCACGTTTTTGGGATACCTTCCCCAAAAGACGATATGGACGGGAGCATGGTGGGAAAAACATTCTATGAGGAAAATGATCTTGACAAGATTTCGCGTTATTGCAAGAAAGATGTTATTACCCTGGCAAGGGTTTACAATCGTTTCGCCGGGCTTGGAAACCTGTCTGACGATGATATTATTTTTGCGTAAATTCACCGCAGAATAATTTAAAGAACTTGAAGCCCCCAAAAATAGCCATTATTGGCAGCGGAAGCTGGGCAACAGCCCTCGCCAAGCTGTTTCTTAATAACTTGGCGCAGATCAACTGGTTTATCCGTAAACAAGAGGATATTTTGTTTTTTAAACAGTACAACAACAATCCCCGCTATCTCAGTTCTGTTGAATTCGAAACCGAAAAAATTAATTTTTACGATTCCTTGTCGGAATGTATTAAAGATTCTGATTTTCTTGTGCTGGCAATACCTTCAGCCTTCTTAAACGATGCATTTGATGGCCTCGGTGAATCAGAATTAAAAGGAAAAGTATTTTTCTCCGCTATTAAAGGAATAATTCCACAACATAACTTAATCGTAGGAGAATATCTGAATAAGATTCATAAGGTACCATTTGAAAATATTGGTGTCATTACAGGACCCTGCCACGCAGAAGAGGTTGCACTCGAAAAGCTCAGCTATCTTACTATTGCATCGATAAATACACCAAACGCTGAAACGGTCAGCCAAATGCTAAACTGCCGTTATCTTAAAAGTACAGTCAGCGACGATATCTATGGAACGGAATTTTCAGCGGTGTTAAAAAATGTCATCGCAGTTGCAGGTGGCATATGTCACGGTTTGGGTTATGGCGACAATTTCCTTGCAGTTCTGGTGAGCAACGCTATCCAGGAAATAAAACGTTTCGTAGACGCGGTGCACCCAATCGATCGCGACATTAAAGCCTCAGCATATCTCGGCGATCTATTGGTAACAGCCTATTCTCAATTCAGTCGTAACCGGATGTTCGGTGCCATGTTGGGTAAGGGTTATTCAGTAAAGCAAGCGCAGCTGGAAATGAACATGATAGCCGAAGGATATTATGCTGTAAAATGTGTGTATGAGATTAATAAAACGCATAAAGTTCATATGCCAATAACTAACGCGGTGTATAACATTATATATCAGAACAGCAGCGTTAGGAAGGAAATCATGAATCTTTCAAATCTTTTATCCTGATTTTTTTGTGAGAATTTTTGCCCAGATCGTATCCGTTGTTTTTCACCCTTTATTAATGGCTACATACGGTTGCCTCTTGCTTTTCTTTGGCATGGAAAACACCATTTATGATTACCTCACCACGCTCGATTCAAAATGGCGTATATCACTGGTGGTTTTTCTTTTTTCCTTTGCGTTTCCGGTTCTGAATATTTTTATCCTGGTGAAACTAAAACGCGTTCCTGGTTTAACTCTTTCAAATCAGAAAGACAGAACTTTCCCATACCTAATCACCTCCCTTTTTTATTTCGGACTTTATTATCTTTTTATGGACACAACGGTGTGGCCCAGTATAAAACTCTTTATTATCGGAGGTGGCCTGGCTATATTACTTACTGCATTGATTAATTTGCGCTATAAGATCAGCGCACACATGGTTGGAATCGGAGGGTTACTTGGAGGTGTTATTTCGGTGGCCTCTCTTATCGATTTTAATATGACAGTGTATTACATTGTGATCGTTATTGTGGCAGGATTAGTTGGTTTTGCCAGGCTTGAACTCGAAGAGCATAAACCATCTCAGATCTATTCCGGATTTTTACTGGGCATTTTCGTACAGACCTTTTTATTTTTTACATTGCAAGGCATAAGCTTTGCGTAAAACCAACACTTTGAATTTAGTAACGGGAGCAACCGGTATAGTAGGAAGTCATGTTGCCTTAGCATTACTGCAGCAGGGAAGGGAAGTGGTTGCAACCCATCAAGCCGGAAGTGACCTTAATAAAACAAAGACTCTCTTTTCTTTTTATTCGTCTGAAGCCCTGGATCTTTTTAATAGAATAAAATGGATTGAAGTAGACATACGTGATGTGTACGGGATCGAAGCCGCATTGCAAGGAATAGACTATGTATATCATTGCGCCGGCTTTGTATCTTTTGATAAGAAAGACCGACAAAAATTATTTGATATCAACGAGAAAGGAACCCGGAACATAGTCGACGCTTGTTTGCATAAATCGGTGAAAGCCTTGTGTCACGTAAGCTCCGTGGCTACCATAAACAATCTCGATTATACCTCAGACCTTACAGAAGAGGTTTTCTGGAAAACTTCGGGGAGGGAAAGTGATTATGCTTTAAGTAAATACAACGCTGAACGTGAAGTATGGCGAGGCATTGAAGAAGGATTAAACGCGACAATTGTGAATCCAGGTGTGGTATTATCTCCTGGTTTTTGGAATCAGAGCAGTTCACAGTTTTTCGATATCTGTTATAAGGGCAATAAATTTTATACGAATGGAATGGCTGCATATATCGCTGCTACGGATGTTGCAAGAACTATGATTTTTCTGATAGACGCAGAGAATTTTGGCGAGCGTTATATTCTCGTTGAGAACAGTTATACATACCACAATATTTTGAGTACCATTCAATCTAAGTTTGGAAAACCTGAACCAGCCATAAATGCATCGGCTCAGCTGTTAAAATTTGCCGGATTTTTTGAAAAAATGGCTTCCTTTTTTTCTAATCGACCGGTTAAATTGAACAAGGCCGTAATTAATGCAGCCTTAAATAAACAGATCTTTTCCAATCGGAAGATCAAAAAACTTATTGATTTCGATTTTCGTCCAACGCATACCGTTATAGAACAAATTTGCGACCAATATCTAAGGGACCGTCAAAAGGCTAATAAGTGATTGACACTCATCGGATTAAAAATGCCCTTTATCAACAATTTTTTGCATTTTGTAAGTTATTTTTCTAATTTAGTCTAATTATTTTAACATTTCAGTATGCACATTGCCATTGCGGGTAACATTGGGTCTGGGAAAACGACTTTAACTTCTTTATTAGCAAAACACTACAAATGGCATGCGCACTATGAAGATGCTGATGACAACCCTTACCTGAACGATTTTTATGAAGATATGCAACGCTGGTCTTTTAATCTTCAGGTATACTTTTTAAATAATCGCTTCAATCAAATCCTCGACATCCGTAAGGGTAAACATACGGTTGTTCAGGATCGTACTATTTATGAAGACGCTTATATTTTCGCCCCCAATCTGCATGCCATGGGACTAATGACATCGCGGGATTATGATAACTACTTTTCATTGTTTAAATTAATGGAAAGTTTGGTCAAAGCCCCCGATCTTATTATTTACCTGAGAGCCAGTGTACCAACTCTTGTCAAACAAATTCAAAAACGCGGCCGCGATTACGAGAACAGCATTCGCCTGGATTACCTGAAACGCCTTAACGAGCGTTATGAGGCCTGGCACTCGTCCTACGAATCAGGAAAGATCGTGGTTGTGGATGTTGATGATGTGAACTTCAGCGAGAGTAAAGAAGATTTGGGAAAAGTGATCAGGATGATTGATGCAGAACTTAATGGATTATTTAAATAGTGAACAACACCGTAAATAAAGACGCCGAGTTTTTTGACGAGCATTTTGAAAAATGCGTAAACGAGGTGAATACTACCGGCAAGATTATTCTTGCTTATGACGGTGTTTTAAACTCCGAGACCATCTCTAAACTAGAGACCGAGATCGAAGCGAATATCCTCGACAAAAATCTTCCTAAATCTGTCGTTAAAAAAGTGTTTTTTATTTGCATCGAATCGTTGCAAAACATGTTCATTCACGGACATAAGGATGAACACGGTGCAAAACATAACTTCTTTATTTTATACATCACCGATAAGGCGGTGAAAATGATGGGAGCCAATCTGATTGCAAACAGCGCTATTCCTAAACTCAGCAAACACATCGAAAAAATTAATTCTTTTACCGATCCGGCTGAACTCAAAACATATTATCTGGAGCATCTCGAAAACAACGAACTGAGTGAAAAAGGTGGTGCGGGCCTTGGCTTTATTACTATTGGCATGAAAAGTGGTAATAAACTTGGTACAAGCTTCGCAGAAATAAATTCCGACAGGTCTTTATTTTTAATGGAAGTAACCATTAACATCGAATAATTCTCATCAGGGTATAATTTTACGTTTTATTTTATCGAAAAAATTTAATCCCGTTGAAAGGGTCTAAACATATTTTATTCATTTCATCCTGGTATCCAAACAGAAACGACCCCACACACGGCATATTCAACAGGCATTTTGCAGAAGCGGCTTCCCTGCAACATAAAGTGACAGTGCTTCATGTCACATCCGATGCGTCTCTCGACAAAAAGTTTGAAATCGTTGAAGAGGACTTAGCCGGCATCCGCACAATCACGGTGTATTATAAAAAAGTAAAAACAGGTTTTCCGGTTTTTTCTCAGTTCATTAAACGCAAACGTTTGATCACTGCGTTTGATAAGGGATATGAGATTTTGAAACATGGATCCGGAACACCCGATCTAATCCAGTTAAACGTGGCTATGCCGGCGGGACTCGGCGTACTTCACCTTACAGCAAAATATAATCTGCCTTTTGTTTTGAACGAAGGGTGGACGGGTTACATGTCAGCTGATGGCAGTTACAGAGGTTTCTTTCTAAAATGGTTTACCAGGAAAATAGTGTCAAAGGCTAAGGTAATTATGCCCGTGAGTGAGACTCTTGAAGACGCGATGAAACAACAGGGGCTGAAAGGAAACTATCAAATTGTGCCAAACGTTGTGAATACAAACACCTTTGAGCGGGTAATGGAGAAAAGGAGCGATGACGTGCTAAGGTTAATTCATATTTCAACGCTCGACCAAAGACAGAAAAACGTGCTGGGAATTATTAATGCGGTTCAGTCGGTGCTTGAAACTAACATAAAAATCCAACTGACTCTTGTTGGTGAAGGTGACGATAGAACAATGCTGGAAGAACAGGTAAACCAAAAAGGGTTGCAAGATAAAGTTACGTTTAAAGGCGTAGTTCTGAAAGACGAGATTGTAAAAGAGATTCAAAGGCACGATGCCCTTGTTATGTTTAGTAACTACGAGAGTTTTTGTGTGGTTATAGCGGAAACCATGGCTTGCGGAAAACCTGTTATTTCAAGTCGCTGTGGCGGATTAACGTCTTTGATTACCGAAGATTTGGGATACACCGTTGAGCCGGGTGATGAATCGTCACTATCCACCGTGATTCTTAAACTTCATAGCAATTATCAGAACTTTGATCCGATGAAGATTCGAAAATTCGTGACCGATAATTTTACGCAAGAGATAGTATCGGGTAAATTAAATAAGATTTACAGTTCAGTATTGTAATTAATCATCAGGAATATTCTAAGTGCTTTTTTACCTGCGGTTCAATTGCTGTTTTAGGTCTTTTAGTCCGGCTTGCACCCGGTGAATAGCTTATAATAAACATCTGGCAACAGGAACTCTTTTTCCACTGAAACAACTGAAAAGAATCAAGCCTTCGAATTTTCCGCAATAAACTGAGTCAGTTCAATAAACTGTTCAACCGATAATTGTTCGGGACGTTTATCAAGCAAAGGATGCCTGATGCTATTGTCGTTAAAAAGTGTACGAACAGAGTTGCGAATGGTTTTACGCCGTTGATTAAACGCTGTTTTAACAACCGATTTAAACAGCATTTCGTCAACCGGTAGTTGTTTTACAGAGTTTCTTTGTAAACGGATCACAGCGCTTTTTACCTTAGGTGGCGGTGTGAAAGCATTTTCATGAACGGTAAACAAGTATTCTATATCGTAATATGCTTGTAAAAGCACGCTGAGAATTCCGTAAACCTTTGAACCTGGTTTTTCTGCAATCCGCATCGCCACTTCTTTTTGAAACATTCCCACAGCGTAATCAACCTCGTTTTTATGATCAAGCACTTTAAACATTATCTGGCTGGATATGTTATAAGGAAAGTTGCCAATGATGTTGAATTTAGGAC
The DNA here is from genome assembly GCA_016788025.1 of Bacteroidia bacterium. Lineage (GTDB taxonomy): Bacteria > Bacteroidota > Bacteroidia > B-17B0 > Aurantibacillaceae > Aurantibacillus. Next base: position 2,048 of record JAEUTM010000189.1, on the reverse strand, counting down.
CCGCTAATTTTACCAGGTCTGTTTTCAGAAAATCCTGCAAAAGAATTTTAGACTCTTCCGAAGGATAAGTTTTTTTCAGGAACTCAACCGATTCTGCGTCTACATCGAGTGCAAAAAAAGGAGTTTTTCCAAGAATAAGATGTTGAGTCAAAACTCCGGTCCCCGGTCCTACTTCAATAATTGGTGTGTTGGCGTCCTTTTCAATCAGAGCCTTTACAATATTCTCAGCAATAGTGTTATCATTAAGAAAATGCTGGCCTAAATGTTTTTTTGCTCTTACCGGTTGTGCCATGATTGATTAATTATTCACGGCCTTTTTTCCGCCAAGGGCCATCAGATAAGCTTTAATTAGCTCATCGAGATTTCCATCAAGCACCCCTTCCGCATCCGTTATTTTTAATTCAGTACGATGATCATTTACCATTTTATATGGATGTAAAACATAACTCCTGATCTGAGAACCCCATTCAATTTTCATTTTACTGTCTTCAATAGCGTTCTTCGCCTCATTTCGTTTACGCATCTCCAATTCATATAACTGCGAGCGTAACATTTGCATAGCCATAGCGCGATTCCCCGCCTGTGAACGCTCTACCTGGCAAACTACTACAATTCCCGTTGGTTTGTGCGTCATCTGCACCTTACTTTCTACTTTGTTTACGTTCTGTCCGCCGGCACCACCACTTCGCGAAGTAATTACCTCAATATCAGCGGGCTTAATGTCAATTTCAATGGTATCGTCTACTACAGGGTACACATATACGGAAGCAAAACTGGTATGTCTTTTAGCGTTAGAATCGAAAGGGCTGATACGAACAAGGCGATGAACTCCGTTTTCGCCCTTCAGGTATCCATACGCAAATTCACCTTCAATTTCCAGAGAAACAGATTTAACACCAGCTACATCACCGGCATTATAATCAAGTTCTTTTACTTTAAAACCTTGTTTTTCCGCCCACATGATATACATGCGCATTAGAATACTTGCCCAGTCGCAACTCTCCGTTCCACCTGCTCCGGCATTTATTTGCAGAATACAGTTTAAACGATCTTCATCGCTCCTGAGCATGTTTTTAAACTCAATTGCCTCTAGTTTTTTAAGCGTTGCGTTGTATTCCGCTACGGTTTCTTCCTCCGTTGCATCACCGCTTTTATAAAATTCGTAAAGGGTGTTCAGATCATCCAGCTGACGGGAGATTTCCTCATAGGAACTCGTCCAGCCCTTAATTTGTTTTACTTCATTTAAGGTTTTTTCTGCTTGTTTGGAATCTGACCAGAAATTAGGGTCAAGTGTTTTTTCTTCTAAGAGTTCGAGATCGTGTTTCTTCTTATCGTAGTCAAAGAAACCCCCTCAATGCGCCACCGCGCTCATTCAAGTCTTTTAGTTGGTCGTTTGTAAACATGGCGCAAAGATAATGTTTTGTGTGAATTTTAACGATTTAAAATAACATCGGGAGCCCTTATAATTCTTAAAGGAAGCTAATTGCGTAAAATGGCCTTTTATTTGTATATTTTTGTAATATGAAGCCTTTTTTAGCTCCGATTCTTTTGCTCCTAGTAGTTAAGAACCTCACCGCCCAGCTGCCAATTGCCTGGGATACAATTTCGGTTATTGAGAATGGAACGGTGCTCAAAATGCCCTGGGCTAACGGATTAAATTTTACAAATGCTTCTAACGCCGATCTTAACTTTGACGGGAAACAAGACCTCGTAATGTTCGACCGCCTGGATAATTTTGGTAATGGACGTTTTCGTTGTTTTATAAACACGGGCAATCCCGGAGAACTTAAGTATTTTGCCGATCCGGTTTTATCTAATTTCTTCCCGAAAGCATCTGACTGGGCTATTTTAAAAGATTACAATAACGACGGAAAAGCAGATATATTTTGTTCCGTTGGTTCTTCAATTCGAGTCTATCGTAATTCCTCAACACCTCCTTCGTTGGGATTTACGCTTGCTAAAAATGTGGTTAAATCTAATTACCTGCCCAATGGTGGCAACGGAATAAGCCCACTATACGTTAACCCGGTTGCAGTTCCAGGCATCGT
>JAEUTM010000165.1 GCA_016788025.1 Bacteroidia bacterium | reverse complement strand
CATGATTGCGACATTCATTTCCTTTGCGCGTTTGCTTTTTAAAACCCTCGACAGCATTGCTACTCCGGTCTCTGTGAAAGCAAAGGGGAGAGCACCACCTAAAGATTGTCTGGAAGGTATCACATTTTGTGATACCATAGAATTCACCTCGCGTTCCCTAAGAATGAACATAAAATCAGTAGGAAACAAATCCGCATTCCTTCTCACAGCTTGTTTTAATGCCCTGTTTTCGACTCCATACAGTTCTGCGAGGCTAATATCGAGCATCACCTTATGTCCTCGCAAATTGTAAATCTGGTTCATTATTTTTTCTTCGGGTATCAAAATAACCTTGCCTTTTCTACTCATATCTATTTATTTTAAGGTATCACAAAATGTGATACCTTCCTTTAAACAAATATAATCCTCTGCCCTGCTGCGGCTTGCCATATATTATAGCAAAACAAAACAGCCATCAAAGGATGACTGTTTCTGTGTTCTCGGGGTTTGTTGATTGGAAAGACCCATTTCCGCCTTAAAAATTTTAAACCTGTGGGAATCGGAAGGCAGAAATGGGTCAGCATTTAAATAGTGCAATTATCATTGCTACAAAACTTCTCTCCGATAGAATCTTCAGAGAGCGTTTTAAATTCAATAGGCTTTACATTTTTGATCAGATCTTCGTAACGTTCCTTGCTGATTGCCTCGTAAGGCATCTGTGCATAGGCGCCAAGTTCGAGTTTTGGCAGGAAACTAATGGCTTTGAGATCGTACTTGTAATAATCCAAAACGGTTTTTATCTGATCTGCTTCTTCCGGACGGAAAGTCACCGTGCAGGAAACCTGGTTGTCTGACCAGTATTTTTGCAGGAAGACAGCAAGGGCCACCTGTTCCCAGATGCTTACATCTTTTAAGCTCTTGCCCTGGTTATGCACCGGGAATTCCACCACATAAGAACTTGGATCCACCACATCGTCTTCTATGTGCAGACCAGCCTGTTTGATGGCGGGAATGAGGGCAGACGTTTTCGCAACACGAACTCGGCGGATATAATAATCAAACTCGGGAAAGTGACAACCGGGATTTACACCCGCGAGCAAACTAACGGTGCCGCTTGGTTTTACACTGGTTGTCTTGATACTCCTGGGAACGCAGAGCCATGAGGAATAAATATTATCCCAGGATTGAATGTGTTTGTATCCCTCATCCAGCCATTCCCGCAGTGTTTCGAGAGAATATTTATCTATAAAATTTGTGACACCGGAAACCGATGTACCGATCCTGCGGTTTCTTTTCTGAACACGATTGGTTTCGTGCCAGGTGGTATTAACCAGTGTAGCCGTTTTGCCCAGGAGATACGCAAACTTTAGGGTTCTCAGATAATCTTCTTTCGATTCAGCTCTCGAGGGAAATGTTTCCACAAGGCAACACAACTCGTAAGATTCAAGTGTTTGTTCTCCACAAGGGTTGGTACCCATTGCTTTTTTATCCTTGTGATCAGCCGGGTCACACATGCGCGAAAAGGCCCGGATATTATCCATAAACACATAACCAGGTTCGCCGTTAATGGCGGTTTGTTTTGCCACTTCAGCAAAATTGGTGTGCGCATCAACGTTTACACTATTATTAGAAGCCCAGCCCCACTCTGCCCTGCGCGCCATAGAACCTTCGTACTTTCCCTTTTCCTGGTTCCAGCGATAATCTTTTAATTTCCTGTACTCAGAATTCGACACCGAACCTAAGGCGATCTGTGCGGTTCTCCTCACATTACCGGCAACCACACACTGACCGATCATATTCATTAGATCAGCAATAGCAGTAATGCTAATGTGCTTCCCGTTAAGTTTATCCAACAGATGGCGAATTTGTTTATGCAGTTTTTCAAGTGGTGCCGGTCCGGATGAAACGCCACCAAAGCCCAGGATAGGAACGCCGGCGGGACGAATGAGATCGTAATTAAATTTCACGCCACAGGGTTTGTTAAATCCAAAGTGTTTTGCAAAATAACTGAAGAGTAATTTCTCGAGACTCATCACCCAACCCTCCCGGGAATCAGGGATCTCATATAGTTCTGTTTCTTCTTCCTGTTTATAGATTTCAATTTTCTCAGCGCCCTCCACATCAAAACCAACACCTACACCCACCATGCTCATGTCCATCATAAAGGTGAACGGTTTAACAGCTTCTTCAATGCTCTTGCCAATGTGCCCTGTAGAAACGAAAGCACAGTTAAACAAAGCCTGCCCCACTCTTTTTTCGTGAATGATGGGTGTACCCAAAGCCCAAAGCATACGGCCCGGTGGTAAAAATTTCATTTTAAAAATACGGTCGTACATTTCCTGCGCAGAGCGTTGTCCTTTACGATTGCTCCAGCCAAGTTCATTGTTGAGGATATGTTGTTTCTGCAAACTGTAGGCACCCTCTACCACGCGGCGAACGGTCTCATACCATTCTTCATTGGTACCGTCTTCCTTCAGGCGTGAGTAAGTCCTGTAGTAAGTTAACAGACCCAGACCGTTAAAACCAAAATCGGGTGTTATGTCTTTGTATTGTGCAACAAAGTCTTCATCTAATTTAAAATTCAGCATGTGTGTTTGGTTTAGATGATTTATAATTTATTGAGCGCCGAAGGAACTTTCTGTTTGCTCCGCTTCCATCCTGATTGCTTTTGGAAACAGGATGTTATTCTCAAGGTGAATATGCAAATGCAGATCCTGTTCGAACTCCTTTAACAAGGAATAAGTAACTCTGTAGGTATTGCAAGCTTCGTGCGGAGGAGTGTAGCCATTGCTTAATTCTGAAATTCTGCGAAAACGTTCTCCTTCTGCATCGTGTTCTTCCTTCATCATTTCAATTGGATTTTCAACGGTTCCAAAATGTGGTACCAGGATTTCATTTTCTCTGGCCATCACCATTTTCCGGATGTAAGGAAATAACACCAGTTCTTCTTTTTTCATGTGTACA
>JAEUTM010000160.1 GCA_016788025.1 Bacteroidia bacterium | reverse complement strand
GATTTTCATTAACAACTAACGAAAAAACAACCATGCCAGTTCAAATAGAGGTTTCTTCATGGCAAAAGCGAACGGACGCTATTTCATTTGGTAGACGCCTAAGAATTCAAAAGCATACCGTTACGCCTTCCCGTTACAGGGACAATTCATGGAATAGTTCGCTCTAATACTTTACTGAAAGACGAAACTCATCTTTCAATCATTCAGTTTAATAAATAAAAAATCAATTAAACAAAATATATCATGAATACAGAAGAAAAACAAACACCAGAGAATAAAAGTGGAGAACAATTCAAAATTTCAGGTAACTGGGAAAATCAATCAGCTTCCCTGAAAAATAAATTCAGTCTTCTCACCGATGGGGATCTAAAATATGAATCCGGGAAAGAAAGCGAGCTTCTGAGTAGATTGCAAAACCGTTTAAATAAAACCCGCGAAGAGGTTATAGCAATAATTAAAAAGAATGACGCGCCCATAACTAAATAACATACCCACGAATTGACAGGTTCCCAAAGCCTGTCTTTTCTTACCAATATTTTACCTTACTACCCCATGGGAGGCAGAAAAATTACAACAACATGATTCAAACAAAAGAAAACAAATATTCTGAGGGAAGCATTGTTTACGCTAATGAAGATCCGAATGTTAGATTATTAGTCAGGCGATATGTTGATAGAATATATTATTGTAAAATTTATAATGATTCTTCGGGTACCGAACTTGTCTATTTCGAACGTGAAATCCATTCCAAAATGCCTTAATGGGTAACCTATAAAGTGGTTACCGGTCTTCTTTTATGTTCCTACAGATCCAGTTTTATCTTATTAATTTTGATTTTATGACAAATTCGGGCTTTTAAACGAATTGAATGTAAACCACAAACAACTTTCTGCAATCAGTATTCATTTAGCCAAATGAACTGGATTAACCTTAAAAGCAGGCTCCTAGATAAAATAAAAAAATATTTTTGTGTTTTATAATTCACAATATCATTGTGGAAGATATAACGCAATCGAAAAAAACTCGGATGATACCTGGCCTTTGATGCTTACAAGCAATTCAGAATTGATGAAATAAAGGAAACAGTGCGCTGGTATGAACCTTAGGAACCAGTTTGATCAAATTGGGCTATCAACGTTTCACTCCAAGACATAATACCTGTGAGATCGAAGAATTGTTTTTCAACTTTAAATCTTTTTGCAAAAATTTCTTAAATACTTTGGGTGTTTAACTTTCTTTTTACGTCATAGGGAAAACCACAAAAACTGGCATAAAATTGCCTAACCATAGTTATGACCTTAAAACAAAAAACAATGAAAGTGATTAGAATTTTACCGCTCCTTTTAGCTGTGGCACTGGGAGCTGTTACATGCAAAAAAGATAAGGATACTGATCCCGAGCCGAATCCAGCCAAACCAACTCCGTATTATGTTAGAATGACAGATGCTCCAGGTCCATATACTGCTGTATATGTTGATATTCAATCTGTGGAAATTACTGGTGCAGGTGGCGCCAATGTAACCTTAAACACAACACCTGGTATCTATAATTTACTTGATCTGACTAACGGAAACGATACGCTTATTGCTACTGGGTTACTTACCACTAATAAAGTAGAACAGATTCGCCTGGCACTTGGTACACACAATTCGGTTGTGGTTAACGGTACCTCTTATCCCCTTGCCACGCCAAGCGCACAACAATCTGGCCTAAAACTGCAGGTTCACCAGGACCTTCAGCCAGGTATTGCGTACCAGGTATTATTGGATTTTGAT
>JAEUTM010000140.1 GCA_016788025.1 Bacteroidia bacterium | reverse complement strand
CCACATAGGTTTGTTCCGGTATTTTGTTTTTCCGTAAAAGTGAAAACCGCGATGAATAGCAGCAATGTGGTTTATACCACTATTATAAATGCGCTCTATTGCGCCAATCCATAATTGTAAGTCGGCGTGGATTGGATTTTTCACCATTACTGGTATTTTAACCCCTTTTAGTGCATCAGCAATCTCCTGCACACTAAACGGATTAACCGTGGTTCTGGCGCCGATCCATAAAACATCTACACCATATTTCAAAGCAAGTTCTGCATGTTGTGCATTGGCAACCTCTACTGTTGTTTTAAAACCATATTCCTTCTTTACCTGTTGTAACCAGACTAAGGCTTCCTCTCCCCTCCCTTCAAAGGCATTCGGACGGGTACGGGGTTTCCAGATTCCGGAACGGAAAAGGCTTACTTTGCCCGTTTTATGAAGTCCTTCAGCGGTTTGCATCACTTGTTCAACGCTTTCTGCACCGCAGGGACCGGAAATAATAAGTGGTTCGGAAACGGGGTTTAACCAGGCTTCAATAGGTTCAAATGTCATCTTCACGGGCCAAAAGCTTATGCTTTGGGACCCGAAAATTACCCTTTTTAGGGTATTAAAAAAATAAGCTAGCTTAATTAATTTTGTGGTATGACACCAGAGTTTGAGAAAGAGAAAAGTTCCGCATTATTGTTTTTTCAAAACAATTGTCCAATGAGTGTTTACACCGAGTGTTGCAAAAAAAAGAAAAAATGCTGCAAAGAATTTAAAAAAGGCGATCGCTGCAAAAAGTGTCCAGGCCGTAAAGATTAATTTAAAATGTTAGGTATAAAAAAGAACACCTAAGATGTGTTTCCACTTTACATCTGCCATCTTACATTTTCCCTTCTTTAAAGGTGTTTCAGTAATTCTCTTCTCAGATCTTCCACGCCATTTACTGCTGTTTTTTTAATGTGTTTCAATTCACGGATATAATCCAGGTTAAATTCTCCCGGATCTAAAAGCCAGGTTGGTACATAAGCGGGGACCATGTTAACGACACCGGCCGCTGGGTAAACATTTAGAGAGGTTCCAATTACAACAAACAGGTCTGCGTGTTTTGCAAAATCATTCGCTTTTTCCATTTCCGGAACGAGCTCTCCAAACCAAACAATGTGCGGGCGTAATTGGGAGCCCACTTCACAAAGATCACCGGGATTTAGTTCGGCAGACTTGAGCGTATAAATAAGATTTTCGTCAGCAGTACTGCGTGCCTTCATAATTTCTCCATGAAGATGGAGAACTTTCTTACTACCAGCACGCTCATGCAGATCATCAACATTCTGTGTTACTACCTGCACATCAAATTTCTTCTGAAGATCTGCAAGCAAGATATGCGCGGCGTTGGGCTTTGCTTCTATAACCTGTTTGCGTCTTTGATTGTAAAACTCCAGTACTACTTCGCTGTTCCTCAACCAGGCATCATAAGTGGCAACATCTTCTACCCTGTGCTCTTCCCAGAGCCCGCCGGAATCCCTGAAAGTTTTAATTCCACTTTCAGCACTGATACCAGCGCCGGTAAATACAACCAGTTTTTTCTTCGACATTCGTCAGAGGTTTTCCCTCACGAACTTCAGTATTTTTGTGTAAATATGCAAACGGGTCAAACCTCCGCTTATTCCATGATTTTTATTGGTATAAATCATATAGTCAAAGGGGATATTATTCCTCACCAGGGCCGCTGACATTTCCATGCTGTTTTGAACATGTACATTGTCGTCGCCGCTTCCATGAATCAGTAAAAATTTACCCTTGATATTCTTCACAAAATTAATCGGCGAATTGTCTTCATAGCCGCTTTTATTGTCCTGTGGTTTTCGTAAAAAACGCTCGGTGTAAATATTATCGTAGTATTTCCAGTTTGTTACAGGCGCCACTGCCACGGCAGATTTAATCACATCGGCACCCTTAGTGATCATTAAGGAAGCCATGTAACCGCCATAACTCCAGCCCTGGAATCCTATACGCGTTTTGTCAACGAACTTTAGAGTTCCAAGGTATTTCGCCAGGTCTATCTGGTCGACCACCTCAAGCTTGCCCAATTGCAGGTAGGTACTATGTTTAAACTGACGTCCACGCCCCGGAGTTCCACGGTTGTCTACGCACACAACAATATAACCCTCCTGGGTAAGAAGGTTGTGCCACATGTAGGTACTGCCATCCCAGCTATCATTACAAACGTTTGCACCAGGACCTCCATAAGCGTACATATACACCGGATACTTATTAGTGGAATCAAAATTCGCGGGCTTCATCATCCAGCCATTCAACTCTATACCATCAGGCGTTTTGAACTTGAACATTTTTTTTGTGCTCAAATTGTAGTGTTTCAATTTGGCAACCAGGTCCGCATTGTCCTCAAGTACTTTTACCAGTTTTCCATCAATGCTGTAAAGCTCATACACTGGAGGAGTGTTCGCGTTGCTATAGGTCGAAATATAATATTTGTAGCCTTTGGTAAATTCAAAATTGCTCTGCCCGTTTCGGGGCGACATTCTTTTTTTGTCCTTACCATCGAGTTTTATGGAATAAACGTCTCTTTGAGTTCCTCCATTTTCAGTTGATACATAATAAAGCGTATTTGTTGCTTCATTAAAACCTTTAAATTCCATAACATCCCAGGGACCCTTAGTAATTTGATTAATTAACTTCCCATTGAGATCAAAATAATACAGATGATTATACTCATCACGTTCACTCGACATGATAAATCCTTTATTTGCCACAAAGCGGAGGTCGTCTGAAATATCCACATACGTTTTCGCTTCATCGGTGTAAATTACTCTCGTACTTCCATTAGTAGCATCCGCGAATAAAAATTCGAGTTTGTTTTGCAAACGATTTAAACGTTGAATGCATAGAACATTGGCATTGTTGGTAAACTGGATGCGTGGAATATAAATATCCGTATTGGCTCCGATGTCAGCGGTTACCGCGGATTTTGAAGAGGTGTTGTAGATCTGAACACTAACAATGGAATTATCCTCTCCGGCTTTCGGATATTTAAAAGTGTACCTCTCCGGATACAACTCCCCTTTGTAAATATCCATGGTAAACTCTTTTACCTTTGTTTCATCAAACCGAACGTATGCTAAATAGCGACTGTCGGAGCTCCAGTCAAAATAATCTGCTTTTGAAAATTCTTCTTCGTAAACCCAATCGCCCCATCCGTTCTTAATTTTATTCCATTCTCCGTCTTTTGTCACCGCTTCTTCAGTTTCGGTTGACAGATCTTTAATGTATAAATTGTTGTCCCTCACATAAGCCACTTTTTTTCCATCCGGTGAAAATTTAGGAAAAAGCTGTTTTCCCTGGCTGCTTAAACGCACAACCTTTTTAGTAGCTATGTCATACACAAAATAGTTTGCTTTTGGTGAACGACGATAAACATATTCCTGCGCTTCGTAAAGCAAAAGTTTATCTTCATTCGGGCTAAATTCGTAGGTTCTCAGGTCAAGATAACGGCCCTCAAACACAATGTCAGATCCCTTTACCAGCAAAGCCGTTTGTTTTTGGGTTTTCAAATCGTATTTAAACAAGTCCGGAACAGATCCTTCCACTTCACTTGCAATATCAACATAACTTTGACCGTCTTTAAGTACATTAAATCCCTGCGCCGATTTAGGAGAAAAGGTACCTTTTGCCCAAATGTCTTCAAGCGTTAAGCGTTGTTGTGCAAAAATCAATGCCGGCCATGCCAGCAGCATAAAAACTAACTTCTTCATAAAACAAATTTGTGTGGTGAATTTACAGATTTATAGTCTAAAAAATATCCCCCTTTTGGGGTCGGTTTACCTAACCGTGGTAAACCCTTGAGAAAACTATCAAGTCGTTTTTTATCTCCAGTACTTCACCTACTTTTAAATCTTCTTCTCCCGTAACATGTCTGATATATTCCATAAACACTTGGTCTTCGTCGGCCGTCAATTTTTTTACTTCATAACGCAAGCCTGGCAAACGATCAAAAGAATCTTTCCACCAGGCACGCAGAGCATTTTTTCCTTTCACCAGGCCGTTAGTCTCAGGTTGACGAATTTTTAATTTAGGACTGTAGTGTTCCGCGTTATCGTGATAGAGAGAAAGTAGTTTTTCTAAATTATGTTCGTTAAAGGCTTCAAACCATTTAAGCGCTATTTGTTTGTTTTGTTCGGCAATCATCGTTTACTTTACTTCATGCTAAAAAACGCTTTTATTTTAATACTTGCAATGATCATTTTTGTTTGCTGCTCCAGAGAAAAAGAGAAAGCAGACCTCATCATTCATAATGCAGCCATATATACCGTTGACTCAAGCTTCTCTAAAAAAGAAGCGCTGGCGGTTAAAGACGGGCGAATTATAGACATTGGAAGCAACGATGAGATTCTGAATCGTTACCAATCTGCAGAAACAAATGACGCGCAAGGCAAATCGATTTTTCCAGGGCTGATAGACGCGCATTGTCATTTTACGGGTTACGCTACGGATATGTGGAAATGTGATCTCACGGGAACCACATCTTTTGAAGAAGTGATAGAAAAAATAAGAGTTTATGAAAAAACGGCGCCGATGTATTGGATCTATGGCCGTGGCTGGGATCAGAACGATTGGTCGGTTAAAGAATTTCCAACCAAAGAACAGTTGGATCTATTATTTCCGGACAGACCCGTTTTCCTGAAACGGGTAGACGGACATGCGGCCCTTGTGAATCAAAAAGCTCTTGATCTCACGGGGATCACAGCCACCACGAGTGTAAAAGGCGGAAGTCTTGAATTAAAAAATGGAAAACTTACCGGTATCTTAATTGACAATGCGATGGATCTTGTGGACCTTAAAATTCCTTCGGTGAGTGATAGCCTGGCAAAACACTATTTTGGCATAGCACAGCAAACCTGTTTTTCTCTAGGCCTTACAAGCATTCACGATTGTGGAATTTCTGAACACACCGTTGATCTGCTCAAGGAAGTTGAAAAAAACGGCAAACTGAAAATGAAAGTATTTGCCTTGTTAAGTGACGATCCTTCTTATTACGATCGCTGGATAAAAAATGGCATTTACAAAGGGAGTCGTTTCACAGTAGGTGGATTTAAAATCTATGGCGACGGAGCTCTTGGGAGTCGTGGAGCGTGTTTACATCAGCCTTATTCGGACAAACCAAGCTGGACAGGCTTTATGCTCACCGACACACATCGCATAAAAACAATTGCAGAAATATTGATCCAATCTCCATTTCAATACTGCACACACGCTATTGGAGACAGTGCCAACAGTTATATGCTGAGGGCTTATGCGAAAGCGCTGAAAGGCAAAAACAACAAACGCTGGAGAATAGAACATGCACAGGTTCTTGATTCCTCGCTCTTCCATTTTTTCGGAGACTTCAATATTATTCCATCTGTTCAGCCGACCCACGCAACAAGTGATATGTACTGGGCCGGAGATCGTGTTGGTACAAAACGGTTAAAATTTGCTTATGCTTATAAGAGACTTCTGGAACAGAATGGTTTTATCGCCCTGGGTACAGACTTTCCTGTAGAGAGTATTTCGCCCATAAAAACATTTTACGCTGCTGTAGAAAGAAAAGATGCCAAAGGATTTCCTGAAAATGGATTCCAGAAAGAAAATGCTTTAAGCCGTGAAGAAGCTCTCCGTGGTATGACAATCTGGGCTTCTTATGCTGCTTTTGAAGAAACTGAAAAAGGAAGTCTTGAAAAAGGAAAGGCAGCAGACTTTATTATTGTTGATACCGATCTTATGACCTGCAAGCCAGAAGATATTTTAAAAACCAAAGTGATTGCCACGTACAGCAACGGAGAAAAGGTTTTTGGAAATACACAACCCTAACACTAAGTCCGCGTAGGCTGTGCAATCCTTTTAAAAAAATAACCAATTTGTAAAGAACTGTGACGTTCGGTTAGAAGAATTTTTTCAATTGTGAAAGATTTGTGATGCTATGTCCCTTGTAATCCAAAGGAATTTTCTCACTGAAATAAATCGCCTCCCAGCCTGCATTTTTTGCGCCTGCAATATCGCTTTCCATACTATCGCCAATCATTACGCAATCCGACACCTCGGCACCTGCGAGCGTTTCCGCAAGTCGGAAAATTTTTTCTTCTGGCTTAATTAATTGATGTTCGTCGCTGATGATGATTTGAGAAAAATAATCTCTCAATCCACTTCCAGCAATCTTTATATCCTGCGATTCCTTAAAACCGTTTGTAATGATGTGAAGTGTATATTTTTCTTTCAGGTAGTTAAGTGTATCCAGGCAATTATCTTTCAAAAAGGTTCCCCGGGGCGTGCGGGTAAGATAATGATGCGTTATTTCAAGATTCTCTTCGTAATTATCATACCCGAAATTATTAAACACAATATTAAATCTGTGATTGCGGACCTGATGCTTGTCGATTTCCCTTTTGTAATAACGAGACCAGAGCTGCAGATTTATTTCTCGGTAGTGACAATGAAATTCATCAAACGATACCTTTAATTTTTCCTGAAGCTTATACTCCAGAAAAAGATCCTGCAATATCAGCATCGAATTTTTCTGAAAATCCCAGAGCGTATCGTCAAAATCAAAAAACAGGTGCTTTT
>JAEUTM010000130.1 GCA_016788025.1 Bacteroidia bacterium | reverse complement strand
GCGGCGGCATTGCGGAAGATAAAGGTTCTGTTGTCTGAATAGCGTCGGAAGAACTAGTCGAAACCGATGCTGAAGAAGAGGCCGGTGCGATAGTTGCTGTGGCATTTGCGTTGCGGGTTGACGCGGCGTTATTTTGTGCAGTAGTCACCTGACACACTAAAATCGCTTGAATGATTAAGAATCTGAACTGCATAATATCAATAAATTATACAAAGGATCCGCAAAAGATGTGCCACAGGACCGGGAAGCAGCGTCACTATTCAGTTGGCTCGGTCATATCAGGGTCTACTTCGCGTTTATTCTTATCAAAACGGCTTGGTCTTTTACTTTTCTGCTCTTCACTCTCCGTAAAATCTGAATTCGCATCGGTGCCAGTATGGTCCGCGTTTTCACGGCTTCCCAGCCTCTTGCGTTCTGGTTGAAGATCTGTTTCTGTTGGATCTTTCGTTTCACTCCTGCGTTCTTTTTTAGGTTTCATGAGTAATCTTTTTTTGTATTACCTCAAATTTTATACCCATTTAACAGGATTTGAAATTTTAGTCGGGACGAGATCCCGTTAAAAAACGACAATGATATGAAGTTTAAAATCTTCCAGATTTCAAAAAAAATTCAAACAAAAAAACCAGTCCTCCCGGACTGGCTTTCCTGAAGTGTCTGGTATTTTATTCTTTTACAATTTTGGCGATGCTTATGACTTTACCATTTTGCAAAATGGCTACCAGGTAAAGTCCATTGGAATTTTCTTTTAAATCGATGCTGTTATGTATTTCGGCTTGCGGTAAATCGGCAACGACCTCTCCAAGCATGTTTGTCACACGAATACTTGCATTTTTAGGGGTATTGCGGAATATTACATTTATAACACCTTTGCTTGGGTTAGGATAGATCAGTGGGCGAATTCCCTCATTTGCATGATTGGCAATACCCGTACAGGCGTCAACCATCAAACTTACCACAGCTGAAGAAGTACATTGATTTACATCGGTAACCGTTACGGTATAGTTATTGCTTCCGGGAGTAGAAGGCGTTACTACGATCGTATTGTCTGTAACACTACTGCCAGCCCAAGTATAAGAAACGCCACCCTCTGCTGTTAAAGTGCTACTTTCACCAGCACAAATCAGAGAAGCTGAAGCTGTGGTGCTAACTGTAGGTAAAGCGTTTACAGTGATCGCAACCATACTTGTATCCGCACAACCGTTTGCATCAAAACCAGTAACAGTAAAAACCACGCTCGATGCGGGAGTTAGGGTCATAGCGGCCATATTCGACATGGTCGTTCCATCTGTCCATGCATAAGTACTCGCACCTGTTGCACTCACGGTCAGGGTTGAGCCGGCACATACACTTAAGCTGTTGGCGGATACATTAAGGTTCGTAAATGAATTAACAACCAAAGCAACTGAGGCAGCACCTGCACAACCAGGCCCATTCTCCGCCTGCACAACATATACTGTGGAAGCGACGGGTTGATCCGTAAACGTGCCCGTATTTACAACAGGGTTTGTATTCCAGGTGTATGTGCTTGCGCCATTTGCAGCTACCGTCACGGTATCCCCCAAACAAATTGCGGAGGAGCTGACCAAAGCGGTTACGGTAATTGGATCTACTGTAACCATAGCGGTATTGGTTTGTACACAACCTGCAGAATTGGTAGCGGTAACCGAATATGTAGTATTGACAGTTGGGGTAATTACAAAGTCTGAATTTGCAGGTCCTGTGGTCCATGTGTAGGAATCGCTAGAGGTTGCTGATAAAGAAGTTTGTGAACCACAGACAACAGTTTGTGACATTACAGTAACCGTTGGGTTAGGAAAATAAAGTACCTGTAAAGACGCTCCAGCCAGACAGCCAGCTGTATTTGAACCTTGCACACTATAAATAGTTGTAGCCGAAGGAATAACCGTTACCAGGGTAGAGTTACTTACAGGGTTTGTGTTCCAGGTAAATGAAGTAGCGCCGCCACCTGCTGTAAGAACAACGCTGCTGCCTGCACATATCGACAGCGAACTGCTGTTTGCTGTGACCGTTATTGGATTAACCGTTACCATAACTGTATTACTTGCTGTACAGCCATAAGGGGTAGACATATCGACTGAGTATGTTGTATTGCCAATGGGTGTCACACTGTGATTGGTATTCGTTGGTCCGTTCACCCAGGTATACGTTCCAACCGTTGTTGCCGATAATACTGCCTGAACACCACAGGTTACTGTTTGAGAAGCGGCGCTCACGGTAAGGGCCGGTGCAAAAATCCCTTCAATTCCCAGGTAACCAAGATCAGAAGTTAAAGTCGACGGCGTACCACCAACAGTTGTGGTGGTAACATATTTAGTGTATGGTGTGGGGTTTCCAAAATAAGCACCCATTGGAAAATAGCCAACTGTACCCGTAGGTTGAGCAAAACCCAGGTAATAGGATGTACCGGAACTAAGCACCGGTGGAGTCGCAAATGTAAAACTTGCAAACGTTCCAAGCATTCCATTGGTAATGGAAACTGTGTTGGTAGTAGCTACAACAACACCCGCAGAACTAAGCAAAACACCCCAAACCCCGTTGCCAACGGAAGGTGTATTTGTACTAATGGCGCCACGCAACGCGGTTAAAGTAGCCGTCACCGGTGCTGAATATGAGACAGCAATGATCCCCGAGCCTGTATTGAAGCCGACTGAGTTGTTGGTGTAACTTACCCCGGCCGGACTCAGAGCCCATGAATTACATGTAATACTCTGCGTGTAAACGCGGGAATTATTTGTATTCAGATTATCAGGAGGAACCGACACCGACAATGTATTGAGACCTGCGTTGTTGGGTGAATAGCTCGGAAACACCACCGTGGTGCTTATGCCGGCAGCAAGAGCAGAAACGGTTTGTGTGTTGGCATTGGTATTCGCTCCCGTCACATTTAATGTCACAGGAATATTATTAAGCGTTTGATTACTTCCGTTTCTTATGGTTGCCGTCACGCTATGCGCTGTACCCATTTGCCCGGGCAAAGTACCGGGAGCTTCAATGTTCAGTATGTTTACTTCATTGGTATAAGGATTATTTATTCCAAAAAGATAATCGGGACGAAAGGCAGTGGTACCTAAGGTTGTAGGCCCTGAAGTAGCGCTGTTTGCAGAGGCGCATCCTGGCACCAGCGCAGATCCTTCAGCCCAGTACGTAGCCGGTGTTGTTGCATAAGGACCCGCCGAATACCAGTCGTAAGCCACATAAATACCGCCCCCTGTATACACAAAAGGTGTAGATAGTGTTAGTACCACCGATGTTGTAGAAGGGCTCAGGGTCATCGTACTTGAGTAAACCGTGGTCATTCCGGGAGTAATGGATGACCAGTTGGTCCCCTTTAAATAAGTGGTATTAGTAGTGTTCTCGAGATAAACGGTAAAGTTACCCGTTGTTGAAACATTTGTTGAAGCGCTCATCGTAAAGCCGAAAGCCGTTAGCGTGCTGTTTACGGGCAAACTGGTAAGATCAGATTGCAACACAAGGGCGCAGGCTCTCATGTACGCATAAGTACTGAGACCGTTAGGAGCCCGAACCTGCGTTGTGGTAACCCCTTGCGGAGCCTGGAAGAAAAGATTTACCTGGCTAAAAAATGTTTGAGAGATCGCCAGGCATAGAATTAAAAGAATAACAGATTTTTTCATGGGTGGGTTTTTAGAGTGTCTCTCCAAAATTACTACTTAATCCCTTCCCGGCAAAACAGATTCATCGAGGGAATTCCCTCAAAATAGTTTGAAACAGATCGCATTTTTTGTGGCGTCCCGCATAAATCCTTAACTTGGAAGAACTCGTCTAAAGCTTGAAAAAACTTAAAAATATTTTAAGACAACTTCACCTGATCTTAGGCCTCGGCAGCGGACTAGTGGTCTTTATTGTATCTGTTACCGGTTGTATCTATGCCTTTGAAGAGCAGATCCGCTCTGTTATTTATAAAAACACGTTTTACCATGTATGCAATCACGAACACAAATCACTTATCGAACTAACTGATGTTTTGCGTCGAAATTACCCCGATCAAAAGCTTAAAAATATTATTATTCCTGAAGAGAAAAACGCCAATGTTTTATTTGTTTTAAAAAACAGGATCATCGTTTATGTAAATCCCGAAACGGCAGAAGTTTCCGGAACGTTGAACCGCGAAACAGAGTTTTTTGAAATTGTACTAAAAATACACCGTAGCCTGCTTCTTGGAGACACCGGGAAAATAATTACGGGTACTTCTGCGCTGATTTTCTTTTTTATGATTGTAAGCGGAATAATATTATGGTGGCCGAAAAACAAAAGGAACCTGTCCAAAAAAATAAAATTAAGGTTAGACTCCGGCAAAAAAAGAAGAAATTATGATCTGCACAGCGTTTTAGGTTTTTATGCATCATGGATTTTGATTTTCTCTGTTATCACGGGGTTGGTGTTTTCCTTTAAATGGTTTGAGGGTGCCATGTACACTTTAGTCGGAAGCAAAAAAGAAGAAAAAAATTACAAGTCAGAATATCTTAATCAGAAAACAGCAAATGCTGGAATGATTGTTTCTGATTTGCAGTTAGAATATCCCCTGGCAGAATTTACAATCGTGATGCCAGGTGATAGCATGTCGGCATACAGAGTTACGGTGACTGAAAAAGGAGGTTTCCTTAAAAAGCAGCATCATTTCTATTTTGACCAATACACAGGTAAGCCAATTGGTCAAAAACTATTTGCTGAACAAAACCTGGGTGAAAAATTAAGAACTACAAACTACAATATTCATACCGGCAAGGTACTTGGGCTTAGCGGGCAGTTTATAATTTTCTTTGCCGGTCTGGTAGCGGCCAGTCTACCTGTTACTGGCTTTCTGATCTGGTACAGGAGAAATTTCGGGAAACTTAAAGGAGTGGATGAAAATGCTTAATTTGGAAGAACGAAAAAACCATGACAGAAGCCATCATTCCCTTAATTTCCCTTATCTCCCTTGAGTTAATCCTGGGCATCGACAATATTATCTTTATTTCCATTTTGGTTTCTAAGCTGCCTGAAAAACAGCAAAAGAACCTGCGATTCTGGGGGCTTGGCCTGGCAATGATTATCCGTTTGATTCTTCTCGCCTTTATTTCCTGGATCCTTAAACTAGATCAGACATTGTTTACGTTATTCAATATTGGTTTTTCGGGTAAAGGCATTATCCTGATGGCTGGCGGACTCTTCCTCATTTTTAAAAGCACCAAGGAGATCTACGAAAAAACCGAAGACAAAGAAGATGACATTCCTGAAGCCTCTGTTAAAGGCAGCTTTCGGAAGCTGTTGTTTGAGATCATTCTCATAGACCTTGTTTTCTCCATAGACTCTATAATCACTGCGGTGGGTATGGTGCAGGAACTTTGGGTAATGTACACGGCCGTGGTTGTTACCGTTGTGATAATGCTGTTTGCCTCGAAACCTATCAGCGAGTTTATTCAGAAACATCCGTCTTTTAAAATCCTGGCCTTATGTTTTTTGCTGATGATCGGACTTTCGCTGATCGCTGAAGGTTTACATTTTGAAATACCGAAAGGTTATATTTATTTCTCGATGGCCTTTGCTTTTCTCGTCGATCTCATACAAATGCGATCCGACAAACGTAAAGTAAAATAGATGGTCACCTCTTTTTCATATTCTGCTTTCTTTAAAGAATTGCAATCAACACTTGTAAAGAGCAATGCAGAACTGCGAAAAAAATGGGCCAGCACAATTGTAGAAAAAGACATCGATCTGAAGAAACTTTCGGAACTCCTGAAAGCGGAAAGAAAAACGGCGATCCGTTTCCTCTGGTTTTTAACCGAGATCGGGATGATGAATCCCGATAAATTATTTGAAGCTCTCCCTTTCCTTTTAACGCGCTGCGATAAGCTCGATCCTGCTTACAAACAATCTTTTGCTTCTTACTGGCTTATTGCCGGAATTCCGAAAGAACAGGAAGCCAGAGCTATTGATCTGTGTTTCGGCTGGTTGGTCTCAGCCAATACAAATGTTACCATTAAATCACGGGCCATCTGGGTGCTGCTTAAACTTGCTAAAAAATATCCCGAACTAAAAAATGAATTGAAACTTTGCATTAAAGACCAAATGAATAAGTACAGTAAAGATTTTGAGAAAAGAGCTGTAAAAGTTTTGAAGCAGCTGGAGGATTAATACTATTTCAGAATTCCCGAATGTTTTACATTTGTAACACTAACTCATGACCGAACTCGAACAAAATATCCAATCTTATTTTGGAGTCGTTAAAAACGAAGATCTTCAGGCCATCAGCTCCTTTTTTCATTTAAACACGCTTAAAAAAGGCGAGTATTTTCTAAAAGAAGGAAAACCTTGTGAGCAACTTAGTTTTATTCGTTCGGGAGTGCTCCGGATTTTTAAAACACACGATGGAAAAGAGGTAACACAATGGTTATCCGTCAAAGGAACATTTGTGACCGACCTGGCCTCCCTATTCTTTGAAGGCTCCGCGCGATGGACCATCCAATGCTTATCCGACTGCGAGCTTTACACCATTAGCCGTGAAAACTATAAACAAATAGGTACTGTTGTTCCGAAATGGCATGAACTGGAAAAGCTATTCCTTATTAAGTGTTTTACCTTTATGGAAGACAGGATCCATGGGTTTCTTTCTCTTCCTGCCGAAGAACGATACAATGTTTTTTTCGAAAACAACAGAGAATTGTTTAACCAGGTTCCGCTGCAATATATTGCTTCTATGCTTGGCATGACTCCTGAAACCCTTAGCCGGCTGAGAAATAAGCAGGTCAAAAATTCTTGATCTGGATCAAGAGCATTTTATTCGCCTCCAACACATCTTTGTACCAGAAATTTAAAACAAACAAAGATGAACACCTTATTAAAATTAGAAGAAGCAGTCGTATTTTTCCTGTGCATATTTTTATTCAGCCGTCTAAACCTCGCCTGGTGGTGGTTTCCCGCTTTATTATTGTTACCAGATCTTGGCATGATAGGCTACCTGTTTAATACAAGAACAGGCGCATTCACCTACAATTTAGTGCATCATAGGGCTGTAGCATCCCTGGTTGCTGCGTATGCCTTTAGTTATGGTAACGACTACTGGAAATTAGCCGCAATCATTTTGTTTGCGCATATTTCAATGGACAGAGCTTTGGGTTACGGTTTAAAATACAATGATTCATTCCACAACACTCACCTGGGAGTGATCGGAAAAAAATAAAGCCAATTACAGGTTACAGCCAGCCACTTATAAATTTAAATTTTCAATCGCTTAACACATTTGGTAACATTGTCCTATAAAAACCAAATCCATGTTTACCCAAAAAACCTGTACACTGTTTTTATTTTTTGTTCTTATGAATGCTCATGCACAGAACAATCTGGTTCCCAACGGGAGTTTCGAAACGTACACCGCCTACCCCTATACGTTAAATCAAATTAATTGCACGGGTAATTGGTACGCCCCTACAAAGGGCTATACAGATTACTTTCATATGCTTGCGCAAGTCGATTTTATAGGGGTACCCAATAATTTTCTGGGCTTCCAGAAAGCATACAATAACCAAAAGGCTTACGCTGGTATTATAGCGTATGGAAGTCTTGATTACGACACAACAGACACACTCATCTACCGTAGTTATCTTCAAACGAAACTCGACAGTCCACTTATTGCCGGGAAAACGTATTATCTTTCTTTTAATGTAAACCTGGCTGATAGCGCGAGAACGGCTGGTGACGGCATGGGAGCTTATTTTTCGCAAACCCCAGTCACCCTCGATTCTTCTGTAACCAACCTGGCAGCACCGCTAAATTTTACGCCGCAGGTTTCTAATTCCCCGGGCAACTTCCTGAATGATAAAACAAACTGGAAACGCATTTCTGGCACATTTGTTGCCTCCGGTGGCGAAGAATACATAACCATAGGCAACTTTAAGGATAACGACAGCACCTCTATCCAGCAGATGATACCCTACGGGCTTGGTTACCAGAATTTCGCTTACTATTACATCGACGAAATCTGTCTCTCCCTAAGTTCTGAAACGTGTGCCGAACATAGCCTCGGCCTCACGAATTACAATTCAAACGTACCTTCATTTTATTATAGCGCTTACACCGACAAAATCATCTTTAAAGATGTTATCGACGATTACAATGTAGTAATTACGGACATGTGTGGTAAAATAATCAGAAACATCCATGCAAAAGGTTTAAATGAGATCGACGTGGCCGACCTGGAACCAGGCTGCTATTTTGTAGATCTCAGTAATCAGAATTCTAAGGCCACACGGAAAATCATCATCGAATAAAAAGAGCAGACCCTTTGTAAGTTACGATCAGCAGTTATGGAATAACTACCGGGCACTTCAAATTAGGTCGAAGCAACATTCCACTGACCTAAGATTTTCATGGAAACGTTTAAGAAGGGTTAATTAATAAATGCATTCACTTGCCTTAAATTCTCTATCTTGTAAAAAAGAGATATTATGAGAGCGCTGATCATTGGAGCAAGCGGAGCAACCGGGAAAGACCTGGTACAGGTAATGTTAAACAACCCGGATTATACCGAGGTTATTGCCTTTGTTAGACGCCCAGCCGAGCTTAAACATCCAAAACTAAAACAAGTCATTACAGATTTCGATAGGCTTGAAGATGTTTCTAGTGAGATCAAGGGCGATGTATGGTTCTCCTGCCTTGGCACAACGCTCAAAGCGGCGGGGTCAAAAGACAAACAGTGGTTAATCGATTACGAGATACCGATGGCCTTTGCACATATTGCAAAAAGAAACGGAGTTCCCAAAGCCATTTTACTTTCCGCTTATGGCGCATCACCCAAAAGCAATGTATTTTACTCCAAAATGAAAGGTGAACTGGAAGAAGGTATCAGCAAAATGGGATTTGATCAATACGTTATTTTCAGGCCAGGTTTATTATTGAGAAAAGACACTGATCGTTTTGCTGAAAAAATGAGCGCAGGAGTTCTGAAATTCTTAAATGGTATAGGCCTTATCAAACGTTTCAAACCGTTGCCAACCGAGCTTCTTGCTAAAAAACTGGCAAAAGCACCCGAAAAACTAGCGCTGGGAAAACACATTATTGAACTGGAACAGATCTTCGAATTTTAAGGACGAAAATTGTATCTTTCAGGAAACAAGCACCGCCTAAACCCAATGAAAAACATATATCTTGCCGCACTTCTGTTCTTTTCCCTGTGCATTTTTAGCCAGACAAATTCTCCCCGGGCAAATAAAACACTTGCGGATACTGTGTTTGAAAAAGGCGATATTGTAAAACTTCCTACCCTTATTTACGAACTCTCCTACCCGGCGAATCCAAAGACAAAAGAAGCATTGAAGCCTGTGGCAGACTTTATTAAAAAGCATCCAAAGATCAAATTTGAGATTGGTGTCCATACCGATTTCAGGGGCTCAAAAGAGAGCAATCAACAGCTAGCGGAGTTCAGAGCCATTCAACTTTATGAATTCCTGGTAATGGAATTTGGAATTGATTCTGAAAAAATGACCTATAGAGCTTACGGAGAAAACGTTCCACTGGTTTCAGAAGAAGAGATCGCGAAAATAACCAGCAACGAAGAGAAAGCAAAAATGTATTTGCTTAATCAAAGGACGGAATTGAAGGTTTTGGAGTGAAGTAACTATTCATTTCCGATATATTATTTACGATTCCACATTTGTTATTTTTTATATCTGGCCGAAAGTCCTTTTCCGGAGTACTTGATTCTCTGTTGTTTTTTCTTAATTTTATTAAAGCATTCACCCATTTAAATCGCTCATGAGAATCCACATTTATACGCTAGTTCTTTTAACTGTTTTAACGGGTGCTGAACTCCGAGCGCAAGAACTATTTGCGTTCAATATTAAAGACAGGACCTCTCTTGAACCCATTAAGTTCTGTTACGTCATTGTTAAAGGGAAAAACATTTCTTCTGTTTCGGATGAAAATGGGCTTATAAAAATAAAAGCAGATGTTAAAGACACGCTGGTCATTTACCAGGTTGGTTATCTCCTTAAAAAAACCACTCCTGAGCTTGTGGGTCCTGGCAATAACGTCTGGCTACACCGTAAGGATGTAAACCTGGAAGAAGTCTCAATTACAGCTAAAACGATAGAAATTTTCAACGAAAAAGAATACACGGTTTTTTTAGACTTTGAGTTTTACGACGATCATGTTCTTAGCCTGATCAGCCGGGGAAGCAAATACGATGCCCTGTTACTTAGCGACAAAAATGGCAATAAAATAACAGAGATCAGGCTAAAGATTAAAGCTGAGGGGCTATTTAAAGACTGCCTTAACAACATCCACTTGCTTACAAAAGACAGTATCTATCAAATCTATTACGACTACCAGACTATTCACCTCCTTCCGGCATACGACTTAGTGGCATACAATAATATGCTGAAACGCTGCGAATGTTCACATAACGATAAATATATTTTTAAAACAAGCAGGTACCAGGAGCTTAAAAACATATATACCTATTACGACGCCCCTAATGGCAGCAGCAAGCAACTGGCCCTGGTAGCAGACAGCCAGAACATTAAAGACTTTAACATGGACTTTGATATCAGGTATTTTCTGGATTTGAGGAGAAGAGGCGCCGGTTATTTTTATACTGTTGCCGATATTTATAAATACATGGATCAGTTCAGGGAACAGCTTGTATTGGACGATAGTTACAAAAGGCTCTTGAAACCGGTTGATTCAGAAGTTAAAATCATTGACAGTTCCTTCGCGCTTTTTGATTACACGCATAAAACAGTTTCTTATTATTCTTTCGATGGTCAACTTCAGAGTCAGGCGTCCCTTGAACAATTTCCGCAAATTGCTCCGAAAATTCTCATAGACAGAGACGCGCCAAACTATGTGTTTACAAAACAAAATAACAGGAACGGACTTCTGACGCTCTATCGTTTTGACAAGCTAACAAATCAGATAACACACAGCTTTATCCTTAACGACTTTCACTATTTGGGAAATTTTCAGATTAAGGAAAACTACCTCTACTTCATTAATTCCGATATGTCCCGGAACGACATTAATACCAAAATTGTGAAGGTCTGGTTGGACTGGAAAAAAATGGCACAGGTCACTAAGGCTGATTAGTTTGAGTTTGCCTGAATTAATTTATGAGCCCGTTTTGCATACAGGAAAAAAATCATTAACTTCATATTGAATCACGGGCTTCTGTCGGTGCCTGTGCTTAAATGCTCTATAACGATCAAAAACCGAAACCCATGAAAAACACCATTCTCTTTTTACTTTTAGCTGCATTAAGCTATGGTCAAAACAACCAACCTAATCCAGGCACAACTCCGAATTACGAATTTGGGTTCAACCTGTACTCCATAACAGATCTTAAATCTGCTCTTTATCGTATGACTGGAGAAAAGTATTATATATACGATCAGAATTTTTTCTCAGGCTTATTTGTAAAAAGGCATTTCAACAAAAACATTATCCGCGCATCATTCGACTACACGAAAAAAATAATAAACCAGGAAACAATAACACTTCACTCCTATACAGAGGACAATGGGGAAGTAAACCGTGGTGAACTTCGTTTGGGGTACGAACGGGAATTAAGCTCGAAAATAGTTGTACCTTTTGTTTGTGCCGACCTCGGGTACTCCTATTCAGAAGCGAAGGGGAAGGAAATCGTTTATGGTGATTTTGTATCGTATGCAGATAGACCTTATATGATCAAAACCAATTGGTATTTTGTAAACGCGGGTGCAGGATTTAAAATCAAAATTACAAAGTCTGTTTTGTTGACATATGAATGTGGCGTGCAATATGGACACTACTATTCCCGCGACCATTCAAATCCAAACATCCGCGAAACGAGCGCTAAATTCTCGTCTTTTAATCCTGTGAAGAGTCTTGGTTTGAGTTTTAGATTTTAAGGTGTACTGAATATGCATTTCGTATGACAATGCTTTTTGAAAATATTCAATAACAACTCGTTTAATTCCGAAAGAAGGATTTCCCGGTACTTTACTGACACTTATTTTTTGCAATCATGTTGTAGCAATCAGCTCACCCGTATGCCTCCTTGTTTTGGCAATCTACTTCTTTACCGGATCTCTACCTAACAGTTTCTATCGCCAGGAAGAATGATGGTGCTTTAAACTTCCGCTTTACTGCAAACACCTGGTAAAAACTATTAATGGAACAACTAAAAGTTAGCGCGCTATAATCAGTTTACCGTTTCTGAGCAGAGTATCCTGGTCATCAGAGAAGCGGATGAAATAATAACCAACCTTTAATTCGGAGACATCTAAAATCGTTTGTCCTTCGCTTACCGACTGAGATAAAATTATCTTCCCGGTTATATCTGTTAGGGATATCGTGTATTCCCGATGAACACCATCCATAAAATTTACATGGAGCAAATGTTCAGCCGGGTTAGGATAAAATTGAATTTGCAACGCCTGGTCATTGGATTCAATACCGTCGCACAGCCTTACCTGTTGCACATAACTAACAGAAGCCGGGCAACCGGTAACAGTATTTGTTCCGATTACAGTATAAGCAGTAGTGGTAGTGGGATTTATCGTAAATGTATTTCCGGCTACAACATTATTCCAGGTATAAGTACCCGCGCTGCCCGCAGTCAATGTTGCGGTTTGTCCGGCACAGAGCGTGTTAGAGGTGCTGCTTACAGTAAAATTTGCTGCCAGTGCGGAATTATACAGTTGCTGGATTTCGCAGTTTGTAAGTACCCTGGCCCAGATTCCCATGTCATCGAGTTTGCCGGTAAAAAAACGGTGAATGTTTGAAGTATTATTTCCCGCTCCAAAAATGAGAGGATTAGTGGAGTTACAAATAGTACCTATGCTGGCAGTGTAAGTGTCGGCGAGCACTCCGTTAATGTATATGGCTTCCCCATTGATGTGGCTACTTGTGAACACAAGGTGCTTCCACTGGTTTAGGTCAGAATTGCTAAAAGTTGGAGGGTTCTGCTGAAGCGCTACATTATGATTACTGGTATTCCAATAAAGTCCGTTAGCTGATGTTGCTATTAAATACGTATCGTTATCGAAGCCACAGTTTAATACATGATACCATTTTGCAACCATGTTCTGGATACCGTTGAAGTTTGAAAAGTTAACCCAGAAGGATATCGTCATGTCATTAAACCCAGACAATGATGGATGATCGGGAACCAGAATATGGTCGGAATTACTTCCGTTAAAATCATAAGCCTTGTTGGCATTATTAAAACGATCGTTTGTTGGTGATGGCCCATTTACGGTGCCGTGATGCGCACCCGGGCCGAGATCGTTTCCATTACCGTCAAAAGGCCAATAACCAATTAGCCCATTGGTCGGAACATAGGACGGAATACTCTGGGCATGAACTGTAAGCTTGCAAAAAATAATTATAAATAGGAGTAGACTTTTCTTCATGGGTGTTTTTTCCAAATATCGGGAAATACGAACGAAAGTGTTGGAAACCTGATAATTTCCCAGAGATTTCTATATAAGTGGCAGTAGTTTATGAGAATTTGACAGAATGCCGCCTGAAGTTCTGGTGGTAGTTTAATTATATACCCAAACAGACAATTGGACCATTCCGTTCGTTTTTTATTATATTTGAAAAACCCGAAATTCTTTTTCATGACATCTGAAAACCCTTCATTCTTCGAGCGACTGAACAATTGGTTAAAACGTTCTATTAGTATCAGGCTCATTACTATGGGCGTTTTGATTCTCTTGCTGTTAATCCCTGTAAACATGGTTGAAAACCTGATCCGGGAAAGAGAACTGCGACAAAATGAAGCGATCAGTGAAGTAAGTTCAAAATGGGGCGAACAACAAACTATTACAGGTCTTGTGCTCACTGTTCCTTATAAAGCAAATGTGAGAGTTTATGAGGAGAAAACAGCAAGCTACAAACTGGTTGAATCAAAAGAGTTTGCGCACTTCTTACCTGAGGAACTAATCATAATGGGTGACATTTCCCCGGAAGTGAGATACAGAGGAATCTATGAAGTCATCGTTTATAATTCGAAACTGACCTTAAGTGGCACATTTAAAAGGCCAGACTTTGCAGAATGGAAAATCAATAAAGATGACATTATCTGGGAAGACGCTTACATTTCATTAGGACTTTCAGATCTCAGGAGCATCCAGGAGAATATTTCTGTGACCTGGAATGACAAACAGTATTCCTTTAATCCAGGCGTGGAATCGTCAGATGTAATTCAGAATGGCATCAGTTCAAGACTCCAGCTAAACGCCAATGACACCACTCAGACTAAAACAGACTTCAGATTAAACCTTAATTTCAATGGCAGCAGTAGCCTCAATTTTATTCCGCTTGGAAAAACAACCCGGGTAAATATCCAATCCAAGTGGACCAATCCCAGCTTCACGGGAGCATTTCTACCCGATGGTCGAGATATAAATCAGAATGGATTTTCAGCAAACTGGAAAGTACTACACCTCAATCGTCCCTACCCGCAGAGTTTCAGGGGATCTGTTGGCGGCATCAGCGAATCGTCCTTTGGCGTGAACTTAATTGTGCCTGTAGATGAATATCAAAAAAGCATGCGATCCGCAAAATATGCTGCAATGTTCATTACCCTCACGTTTTTGGTATTCTTCTTTGTGCAGATCTTAAACGGCGTCAGAATCCACCCCATACAGTACATTATTGTGGGACTAGCGTTATGCGTGTTTTACACCCTGTTAATAGCCTTATCCGAACACATATCCTTTAATTATAGTTACCTGATCTCGAGTGTTTCCATTATCGGGTTAATTACTCTTTATGCGAAGAGCATATTTAACCACAAAAAACTCACACAACTCATATTCCTTATCTTAACTGTACTCTATCTCTTTATTTATTCTATTATTCAAATGGAAGACTACGCACTTTTAATGGGAAGCATCGGCCTTTTTATTGTACTT
>JAEUTM010000091.1 GCA_016788025.1 Bacteroidia bacterium | reverse complement strand
AAATTCGAATGTGACCATTCCACCTGGAAATCTGAATTACGACGCAACTGTTGGTATTTACGATAGTTTGGAATATGTTCCAGGATATGGCACATATGTCCTCAATCCCGGACACTCCTTAGATTATTATAGTTGTGATCTTGGTCCCCTTATTCCGGAAACTGTGGACCAAATAGAAACGTACCCGGTTCCTAGATTTCAATACAATCATACTTTAAACGAAAATATTAACTGGACGGATACAAAATATCTTGGAGGCAAGTATTCAGGTAGTTGTGGATCTTTGGTGTGGTCTCCTAATCCTACCAATGACGCCCGAATTCAAACAGAACTATGCAAGCATTGGAATTATATGTATTCATTATCAAAGTATGACTTAGATACTCAAACGAGTATACTGACATCTGAAATTAATTCAAATCCTAATTATAAGGTTGCTCTAATCACTAATATGCATGAGGAACAATATCTTTACCAGAGCACTCCGAGTGTTGCAGACAGTATAAGAAAAAATGACCTGATAACGGCACCTCAATATACTGTTCCTAGTGGGTGTGCTTTTACACAATTAACGTTTGACGATCCGCGTCATAACGATTACTACAAGCTTCTAGCGAGACTAACGTTTAAAAATGCAATAGACAGGTATATAATCGGGCAGCAGATGCCAAGTTTGTTGGTGCCACTGGCAAGAAAAATTGATTTTGTCTCTGAAAACTCAATGGAAAAACCATTTTACGTAACAAATAGGACGCTATATTCTTGCTTATTTTCAGGAACCCCTGTTCTTGATTCTAATAGGCTCTCCATCGCATCTTTAGTGCCCACTAACACAGTGGTTGCAGATAGCACAGCTCCTAACTGGGACGACTACTTTGGCTATTTGGTAGGTAATTCGTATAAAACCTACGCAGACGCATTGATCAATGACAATACAGCGGGGATTTATAAGAGTAAAGTAAGCAGCGATTTGTTCAACGCAAATACAAAATGCCTTTTTTATTTGATCTCAAGTATTTATGGCATGAACAGCTCCTATTTCGAAAATTATAATACAAAACGATTCTGTAATTCCCCATATATATTATCTAACAGCGCTGGTACATTTACAAATTATTATTCAACTCCAAATTTTTATCCCTGGACTGGGCCGTTGGGGTGGTACCAAAGCTCAGGGCCCCGTTGGGGTCTGGACCAGGCTGGAGTCAGGTTATTATATGAAGTACCCATTGGCGATAGAATGTATGCCCCCTATGTTTCTGCAAGATGGGGGAGGGACGTATTATGTCTCAGGCCAGGTCAATACTTAGGATTTCTCAAAGCGCTAGGGATGTATGGGGTCGATTTTTTTCACGTTGGATACTTTAACGTTACCGAAGAAGGTGATTTATGGCCTGTAAAAAAACAAGCAGGTGATAATGTAGGTTTCGCTAACGATTCCAGAACTTGGGTATGGCAACTGGCAACAGCATCTTATGCTCAAGCTATTAGTTCAAGGTATGAAGCCTTTATCAAAAATAGCGAACACTACGCATCAGGTAAACTAGGTAATGACTATTATGTGATAAATAAATTAACAGGAAGTCAAAAATACTTGATTTATGGCACGGAACAGACCATGTCTAATTTTGTAGGTACGAGCCCAATAAGTAAGAATATCAATTTAGCAGCTTTCAATCCTGTAATAAACAACTTTAAGATAAACGTTAGGCGTCAAGGGAGTACTTACATGTTGGATATGACGGTAAGCCCTCCTGTTTTTTATCAACTCGACAAGTGGCACCAATACGAACATCCATGTTACTGGATTAAAGATTTTAATTTTGAGGCAGAAGTAGATGATTCTGGAAACACTCTCGAATTGGCCACGGAACGACCTTCGAACGCGGCTCCAGGTGACTATACTGATTTTACTACGGGAGTTAAATTGAATAGCACCAATAATAACGTAAAATATATTTTTACCCCAAGGGATGTAACAACTTCTAATAACAAATATCAATTATGGGTTCGCATGAAATTATTGTCAGGTACCAAGGGTAGAGTAGAAGTGAAATTGGATGGAACAAATACTTTTGTGATCGATAGTGTGAAAAGTTCGACCTGGCAGTGGTATGGCTTTGAATCTTGTGGCGCAACACGGATGATCTTACGCAACCAGAGCGCAAATAATCATACTATTACGTTAACGTCCGGAAGCAACAACCTTATTATTGACCAGGTTTGCCTGAAGATGGATACAACGTTAACATTACAGTCGCAACCAGCGGTTTGTTCGACTTGCTGTGGGTACAGCTATCGTCAGATAAATAACCAACAAGATACCACTGCCACAGGCGTTGCTAAACCAAAAGAGTCAATATCTAATGACTTAAATGTGTTTCCTAACCCTGCCTCTAATTCTTTGTACATTGTTTCAAAGAACTTAGATTCAAATAAAAAATATCGGATCAGTTTCTTTGATATGTTAGGCATTGAGGTTAAACGCGATGTAAAGAGCAAAGTTTCTGAAGGATTTGAAATAAATGTTTCAGAGCTGGCTAACGGAATGTACACTTTGATACTTAAGGAAGAATCAATCAATACTAAAACAAGTGCCAAAAGGGTAGTAATTCAGCATTAATTGAGGGCCCAGGTCAAAGGTTTAGGCTGGGCAGTCTTTCCACCTGATGTTGTAATAAACTCACATCCTTAACATTTATTTTGCAAATGCCCTTGTGGGAGTAAATCGATTGCACTAGCTTTGTTAACCCGTAAAAGTGACCAGGAATTTCTTAAAATATTCTGTTTTAGCAGTGATGATGTTACTCGGCTTTTTAAGCCCGTTTCATGCGTCCACAGTCCATGCACTTCCTGCCACTAACATCGCAAACACTGTTAACATCGATCAAACCAGTGTTGCTGTTCAGGATGTTCGTCTTTTTATCGTTAAGCCATATTATCCTCAGTTCGAGAAACAGATAAAAATTGAAGTTACCAATATTGAAGATGAGGATGAAGACGAGCTGGGCCAGGATGATAAACAAAACCCGGGCAAAAATTATGTTGAGCTAGTTCAGTTTCTCAATAATTCACCAGGCCTCGATTTTCTCCCCCAAAAAAAGTCCTTTTCTTTTTCAAGAACTTTTTCACCTTTATCAGCAAAATCCCTGAATATCGCGTTCTGCGTGTTCAGAATCTGATCTGTTTTCTTTAACCTGCGTTTCTGCAGGTTTTCTCAATTAGAAAATTCATCACTTTGTGATGTTTCTGTGTTTTCGCACAAGAAATAACAATTAAAATTTTAAGAAAAAACGAAATGAAAAAAGCTCT
>JAEUTM010000049.1 GCA_016788025.1 Bacteroidia bacterium | reverse complement strand
GAGCAGGACTGGAGGGAAGCCAGTGTTTTACTTGAAGCGCAAAGGGTAAAAAATCAAAGAAGAATTGTGCTCTACTTATTTGCTGCGATTTCAGGTCTTGGGTTCCTCGGATTTTCAGTCTATACAAACTTCATAGAAAATTCAGAAAAGCAGATCTTATCGTATTCGAAATCTGTTCTAAAAACAGATGTGGCTGCAAGTGAATATAAACGGTCAGGACCAAACGCATTTCAGAATTCTTACCCCAAAAAAATCGCTAATCCGTTAAAGAAACATTCGACGGTTCGGCAGAATGATCCGGGAGACTTTACTCCAGGAAAACAAGAAACGCAGGAAGCGGCTCCGGTCGCTTCGGCGCCACTTCCCTCTAAAGATGTTTTAATATGGAAGGATACAACAGGAAAGGAAAATACGTTGGTACCCGAAGCAGAATTAAAAACTGTTTCTAACTTAAAACTAGATGACAATAAAAAAAATCCGGAACCAGAAATCGCCATTCCACACCCGACAGAATCAGTGACAACTCAGGAAATCAACAATAAGAGTAACGAACAAATTTCAGAATCTTCTTTTGCAATACAACCGGAAAAAATTTCTAAAGCCGAATCTACGACAGTGGCTCTTTCAACACCACCATCGCTGGAGACTAAGGCAGATAAAACGGACCTCGATTTAAAAGGCGAAACCATTGCCATAGCCGAGACGTTGCCTTCAGAAATTCCAGACACGATAACTGTTCCTGTTGATGTTGTGAACAAGCGGTTCACCGAAGAGGGGATTTTTTACGAAGTGGGTGCTTCGTGGCTTTATGGCTGGAAGAATAACAATGGTCGCGATGCAAAGGGCTTATCTCCCGTAGCAGGCATCAATTATATGAATATCATTTCAAATCGTTTTGCGCTTTCATTTGGAGTTCAGTACACGCAGGTGCGTAATCTTTCTGCCAGCAGCAAAACATCGCGCGAATCGGTTTACAAATACGGGGAACAAAGCGCCGTTACCACTATCATGCCTTTTACATTGCACTACCTGATGGTCCCGCTTCGTGTTCATTACTTTATGGACCATTATAACAGTTTTGGTCTGGGGTTTAATTTGTCTTACCTCTTAAATGTGGAGGCCAAAGTGAGTACATACGAGGAAAAACCAGGATCTACAGAAAATCATAAAAGCTATAAACAGGGAGGCTACACGGAAGGCCTTTCCTGGTATGACAGTCAACTTGCCCTTTTTTACTCCAGAAAAATTCACCGTGCTTTTGCACTGAAAGGAGAGGCATTTTTCGGACTGACGGATACCAAACAAAATGACTTTTTCGGACTTAATTACACAGAAAGAAATTCGGGAATTAAGATCTCTTTAATTTATTACCCATCTAATAAAAAGAAACAGCAATGAATATGAGGGGATTTATAATGCTTGCCTTATGCACTTTGGTATTTTCATGCAAAAAAAGAAAATATCCCGATGCCCAGGTACAACTGGAAAAAGAAGACATTTATGTTAACGCAATTGTAGACGGCGAAGCCGTAAACCTGAAGATCGGTGCCGAGGATTATTATTGTTATTCATCTTATTCGCACAGTGCCGACAGTATTTATCAATTTAAAGGCGAATTAAGAAAATACGACTGCAACCCTTGTCCACTTTCACTGATGGTAGAATTGACAGACTATCAGAAGAGTTTACCCGGTTCAGTGGTTCAGGCAGAAAACTCTTTGAGAAAGGGTTCGCGAATTTTTCTTGCTGCTCTGGCAAAAACATATACCGTTAAATTCCGTGCGCACTCTAACAAAAACATTTCCTCGCTTCGCTGGAATTTAAATAATGGGACTTCTTCAAGCGACTCCGTATTTAGCTTCGATTTCGGACAACCCGGTGCCCAAACTGTTTCCTTAACTATTAAAACCGATGGAGGTTGCGAAACGGTAGTACAGAATAAAATCTACGTGAGCGAAAGCAGTGTTTTTGCCTGCAACATAGAACCAGAGCCCGGACCAAACAATCAATCCGGTTTTAGAGCAAGTCTTATTGGAGGAAAAGCTCCTTTTTATTATACCTGGTATTTCGGAGATGGGTATACCAGTAACAATGCCGAACCAACACACATCTATCAATATCCTGGAAGTTATCCCGTTAAAGTGCGGATTGAAGATGCAGACGGACACATCTGCGAATCAAATTCCATCAACGTTGTTGGAAATGATCTTTCCTCCTGTTCTTCTAACATGTCGGTATCACACGCCGGAACAAGGAACCTTCTTTTTAACGGTGTAAAGATCCAGTGGACAGATCGTACTAACTTTGTCCTAAGATCTGACAGCATTGATCAGCCTCCGGGATCATATTTTGAAATTGTGGATTCACAGGAATATGAAAAAAATGAAAAAGGAGAATCGGGAAGACTCTTAACCGTTCGTTTTAATGTATTGCTTCAGTGAGGAAACCGTAAGATCTGGTTTAAAACTGAAAATACAGCCATTGCCGTAACATATAAATAAAAAACACCCAACGTCTGATGTAAAATAGTTGTTTATACAGATAAGAATCTAAAACGAATTGAATATGAAAACAAGTATTAAAATTTCGAGCCTTATTATTCTGGTAATTTTGTCTGTCTTTGGCAAGGCCCAGATACAGGTATCCTATGTTTGTGTGGATCAGTACACTCTCTTCGCACTAAACAATCAGGGATTGTCTAATCCCACTTACTCAGCGAACCCCGGAGGATTGACATCGTCAAATCCGACCTTTGTAGTCACCTGTACGACCACAACCAGCTACACGCTCTATACCACAGGTACCGACAGTAACTCTGCAGTGGTTACCACTTCTGTTATTGTCCCTGTGATTGTTGGGACAATTTCTTATGACATTAGTTCACCACAATCTTTCACACTCGGCTGCGCTCAGAAAAGCGTATGTGCAATTAATATTTTAAATGGGCAGGGTATGTTTGGAGGGGCGGCGAGTTATAGCCTGCTGCCGCCTGGCAGCTCTTCGATTACAAGCTCGGGCACTCTTTCTGGCCAAACCGCTTATACCGTAAATGCTCCGGGTACCTGGACAGTTGCTGTTAGGGATAATGTAAGTTTCTGCACTTCTTATTACCCTATCAATATCACTCAAAATATCACTCCCCCACCTGTTGGAACAATCTCTATTTCACAAAACCCATTAACCTGTTTTACACCCACTGCATTACTCGATGCGGGAACTCTGCCTCCTAACCTGGATGCCACCTGGCATTTTCCATATTCGCCCGGATCAATTGCCTCAAGCAGCATGGCTGTTAATTCACTCTCTGCGAGTCCAAATACAAGCGTTGTTGGAAATTTCACCCTAGTCTTAACAGATATTGTAAATGCCTGTAAATCGAATACATCGATTACTGTGTATCAGAATATTTATCGACCGAATGCTAATATTTTGGTGAATTCTCTACCTCCAGGCACTTGCCCTGCGACTATTGTGTTGACTAATGCATCTTCTACCGGTATACCTCCAGGAACGTATTCCAGCTCGCAACCAGTTGTTGCAAACCTATGGGAAGGTCCCCTTCAAAACCCGGCAACCTTCGTCAGTTCTTATCTAGCGTATATTCCTGGACAATATACCATGACAGTTACGGATATGAATAACGGATGTACGAAATCCGTTACTACCAACTTCACAGGTGGTATCAGTGCTGCATTTACCCATACGGTTACTAATGGTCAGGTTGCATTCAGTAATACCTCCGCTAATACATCTGCAATTACTGGATTTTTATGGGATTTTGGTGATGGTACATTTACCACGCAGCAAAATCCGACGCACACGTATAGCAACGCCGGCTCTTACATTGTAAAACTCAAAATTATAAATTCTTTTAAGGGATGCAGCGACAGTGTGATGCAAGCTATAGCTGTTTCCGGGATTCCGTGCACAGCCAACTCAGGCTTTACGATGGCGCCGAGCGGTATTGCACAGGTATGGAATGCTTCCCCTTTGTATCCATGGAATATCTCCAATGCAACATGGGATTGGGGGGACGGTTCATCTTCAAATATATTGTACACATCTCATACCTATTCTGCAGCCGGACTATATAGTATTTGCCTCAGCGTAACTGTTAACTGTGCAGCGAGTTCCTCCAGTTGTTCTACTTACAGCGTGTATAAGTTAACACAGGAAGCCTTAATGCTTAAAGTCAATGTTGTCGAACCGGCCCTGATAGAAACAGGAATTGAGGACAATGGTAATGTGATAAGCTCATGGAGTATCCTGCCAAATCCAAACGAGGGAGAGTTTAAACTAACTTACAATATTCAGTCCGCAGAAAAGGTGAAAATGATTGTGTTCGATCTCACAGGGCGTACCGTTCATGAACAATACATTGAGACGGATCTAAACTCAGTCGATATTCATACGAATAACTTAATCCCGGGTATTTACCTTATAACTATAGAATCAGAGGGAGTTAAGTACAACAAACGAATGGTAATAAATCATTAGTGTTAAAACCTGGTGTCGGTTTAAAGGGTGGGAGGAATCTCCTGCCCTTTTGTGCAAAAAAAAGGCTCTGCGGTACAGGAAAAAAGCGGCTTATCCTAAATTTGCGGCAAAATTTAATCAAAATTAAGCATCAACATGAAGAACCTGTTTGTCTTTGTACTTTTATTGTCGCTCTCTCTTAAAGCTCAAAATATCAAAATAACCAAAGGTGTTGAATTCCCTATACAAAAAAGTAAGTGGACCAATATTGCGCTTGAGAGTGATTCGACTGGCTTTTATTATTTCAGAAGCATTGGTGGATACTATTCGACAAAGTATGTTTTACATAAACTGGACGCTCATAAATCATCCACTATTTTTGAGAAAGAGATAGATCTTTCTGGCGACAGTTATTTGGGTGGTGAAGGTTATTTTAAGGCTGCACACAATATCAATGGTAAAATCAGAATTTTCACCCAGGCTATTAAAGGGAAAACCAATCATTTTATGATGCAGGAATTTAGCTCTGTGACCGGTGAAGCCTTCGGTCCCCCGGTAATTGTGGATGCCATGGAGGATACAAAAGCCTATATCATCTCTGAATCTATCCTGAAGTTCCACGTGAATTTTTCACCCGACCACTCGAAAATGCTGGTAGTAGCGGAACTTAAAAAAGACGAAAAAATCCAGAAGGTATTCGCCAAACTATACAGCACCGAAGGCTACAAAAAAATATGGGAAAAAGAACCCATTGGTACGTATAGCAATTCAACCGTTTCAAGTTTCGATTACCATGTGGACAATGAAGGGACATTCTATTATTTATTTGTATACCTAAGAAGCGGAGAACAAAAATTATATACTGTTGGACAAAACATTTATTCTTATTACGATTATGCGCACGGGATAGGCTTGTGCAGGCCCACAAGCACCGCCAACAAAATTATGCTCATTCCCTCGAAAGGCATTACAACCTTTGAGCCAAAACTGGAAATAGTTCAAAATAAAATTGTTTGTTCAGGTCATTTTGTTGAAGGCGAATTCAAAAATAAAGGCGCGGATGAACTTGCAAACATTGGATTTTTCTTTCTAACTGTCGATCCTCTCATCGCCGAGATTAAAACCTCTCATTTTAAGCTGTTAGATGATACTTACAGGGCCAAATTAGCAGTGAAAGACAAGGGTAAAAGGCACGAATTTGCAGGGAACAAGGAGTACCAAAACCTGCAGACACTATGGATCAACGGTTCATTTTACAACATCCAACTACGTACCATAGACAAAGGTTACGTAGGCGCCTACGGAAAAGAAATCCTGGTGTTTAAATACGATGCCGCCAGTAAATTACAATGGGTGAAATTAATTCCCAGAAGTACTTACGAGGATCTGAATGGTTTGAACTTTTTGGCCACAAATAAGTTAAATCTATTTTATTATGATCTTCCTGAAAACCTGAGCGCATTCCCGAGCGCTGGTGATTA
>JAEUTM010000625.1 GCA_016788025.1 Bacteroidia bacterium | reverse complement strand
GGCATTTTCTATCAGCGTAACAAACAACAGTGGCTCAATTAGTAAACCTTCAACCGTTTCTTTGTCATAATCAATCCTAAGATCCAATTTATCTTTCCGCAGTTTTTCTAATACCAGAAAATTTTTTATGTACTCCACTTCGTTCTCAATTGCCACCTTTTCCTTTTCGCTTTCGTTCAATTGATACCGCATCAAATCAGAAAAACCTAAGATCATTTCGGATGCGATTTTTGGATTCGTTTTCGAGAGTACATATAAATTATTAAAGGTGTTAAATAAAAAGTGAGGACTTATCTGACTTTTCAAACTACTAAGTTTTGCCTTCAGATTTTCTTGTTCCAGCGAAATTACCTTTTGCTCACTATTCATCCACATTTTGATCATTTTTACAGACAAACCAATCCCTATGAACATACAGTATGTTATTGCATTTATCATCATATCAGCCAGAAGCGCCCACGACAAAGCCAGATCCTTCTGCAGTTGATTACAATCCTTAATATAAATGAGCGCCTGAGTCAGGTAACTCATAATAAACGTCAGCACAGAAAGTAAAACATACATCTTTATTCTGTTCTTCATGAGGTACCGGCTGAATAAGAAATATATATTGAAATATGCGATTGTAACGTAAGTCATCGAATAGGCTATCAATTTCAAAAAGTCGGTGGGCTTTTTTAACTGGTTTACTGAAAACAAGAACCAGAAGAAAAAGATCAGGAAAACAAATATGGCATGATGTATCAAACGATACCTGTTATTCAACAGTCTTCCCAGCACGAAATAGGATTGGCTCATTTAGTTAAGTTATACAAATTACGTTGATATTTTATTAAAAGTTAACGCTTTGATATAAAAAAAAGACCGCTTCGTATAAAAACGTCTTTGACGCTTTAATACAGTTATAAATTCGGAAAATAAAATCTACGTTATGAAAAAAATTACGCTTTCAGTTATTTGTTTTCTCATTGCAATAAACTTACTCCGCGCGCAGTATTGTATGCTGCCCGGACAAACAGCTTATTCAAACTTGCAGCCGGGAATTACGAATTTTCAGTTAAACACCATTAATCGCACTTCCGGTAATGTAGAAAGCGCCAGCAGTGTTGTGGTAGCAACTGGATTGTCGACGACCCTCACAGCGGGTCAGGCATACACTTTTTCAATTTCGCACAGCGAGGATACCCAGTTCTTTCAGGGTGCCCGAAACAACCTACGGGTCTGGATTGATTTCAACAATAACTTTTCCTATACAGATGCCGGTGAAACTGTTCTTTCTGTAGACCTGGAGGCACCAGCAACTACTTATACTTATGTATACACGATCCCTTCTACTATAACGTCGGGGACATATGCTCTAAGAGCAACCGCAAAAATGAGTTCAGATGCGGGTCATACACTACCTACGCCATGCAACTCGCCGGCGGATCCCCTGGGTTATCATGGAGAAATGGAAGATTATATGGTTATTGTAGAGAATCCAAATGCCGGCCAAAGTCCAACCTCGGCATTTGTATTATCCTCCACCGTTTGTCTCAAATCACAGGTTACCGCGAGCAACAGCTCAACTGGAAATCCAAGTCCTACGTATAGCTGGACAAGCATTCCCGCGACTGGAGTTACTTTTAGTCCAAGTTCAACGTCTACTAACCCTGTAATTTCCTTCAGCAATGTTGGTAATTTTTCCATTACGTGCAAAGCAACGAATTCTGTATCATCAAATTCGTCTACTAAAGTTATTTCCGTGAGTGCTTGCGGCGTTGGGTTAAACGAAATAAATTCCCGGGAGAATGTAACGTTTTACCCAAACCCAGCAAAAGAATTTATCGTATTGAACCCGGCCATAAACATAAAGAACGTACGAATTTTCGACGCTGTCGGAAGGCAGGTCTATAATGAGACTGCGAAAGATGAGATACCCCTGAAGCTTAACATCTCCGCATTGGAAAATGGAATCTATTTTATTGAATTGAACTCCACCGACCAACAACACACAATAAAACAACTGGTAATAAGTAAATAGGGATGTACTTGGGTTTTGCAAAGTCCTTATTTATATGGGTGGCGTTTGGCTTGCCCCTGGTAGCCTGTAAAAAAGCAGGAACAGGGGGCAAAGCCAGCGTTGCGATTTACGTTAAACACCATAACAGACTTATTCCGGGAGCTTTAGTTTATATCAAATTTAACGAAAAGGAATTTCCGGGGGTTGACACTGAACTTTACGACATGCGACGAATCTGCGGCACATCAGGAGAATCGGAAGGTCATACACACCTCGCTAATCTCAAACAAGGCTACTACTATTTTTATGCAACAGGTTATGATACTTCCATTAATGAAACTGTCTCAGGAGGGATCCCATTACACATACGTTATTCGCAGAGAAAGGATGAAATCAATTTGGACATCGCTGTCACCGAATAAATTCACCTTATGTTATGCATTCGCTTTCATGATCTCCTGCACCAGAAAGGTTGGAACAAAAATGCCATCACCCGCGGCTGACACAATCGTTGTAAACGCCAGCTATACAAAACACATCAAACCGCTTGTAACCGAAAAATGTGCGACTACAGGTTGTCACATAGCAAACTTTCCATTTGGCGACTTTACCCAATATAGTGATCTAAAGGCCAAGGTTACAAACGGAAAACTGAATCTATTGGTGTTCGATAAAAAATTAATGCCTCCTGCTACATATCCGCAGTTAACAACAGATCAATACCAACTTCTAAAAACCTGGGTTGACAATGGTGCAATTGAAAATTAAGATTCTAACCATGGCGTCTCTGCTGGTTGCATGCACAAAAGACCGGGGTATTCCCGACAACGCGAGTAGTTATCCTGAAAACATTGCTTCTATTATGCTGGGAAAATGCTCTGTTTCCGGATGTCACAACAGTCAAAGCAAACAAGCTGCGGCCGGCCTGTCCCTTTCCAGTTGGAGTGAGCTCTTTGAAGGCAGTCGTAACGGATCGGTCGTTATTCCTTTTAGGCCCGATTTTAGTACCCTTTGTTATTACACGAACTCTATTCCGACGCTTGGGCCGTCTTTAAATCCGAACATGCCGCTTAACGACAAACCTATTCCGGTAGAAGAATATAATGAGATAAAAACCTGGATAACCAACGGGGCCCCAGATTCAAAAGGAAATATCAAATACGCCAATAGTTCAGGAAAGTTCTACATTACCAATCAACTCTGCGACCTGGTAACAGCTGTTGACGAAACCACTAAATTACCGGCCAGATATATTAACGTTGGCATCCTAAACAAAGTTGAATTTCCCGTTTGCATAAAAGTTTCTCCAGACAAAAAAAATTGGTATGTTTCATTCCTCGCTTCGCCGATTCTTCAGAAATTTAATTGCGACAAAGACGCGCCAGAAAGTTATGTAGATCTCGGGAACGG
This sequence comes from Bacteroidia bacterium, assembly GCA_016788025.1. GTDB lineage: Bacteria > Bacteroidota > Bacteroidia > B-17B0 > Aurantibacillaceae > Aurantibacillus. Next base: position 12,775 of record JAEUTM010000625.1, on the reverse strand, counting down.
TGTGTGGTCTTCGTTTGTTATTTCCTCCGACTCAAAATATGCTTACTGCGCTAACGCTAGCAAGAATGGAGAAATTATAAAGGTCGATCTGAAAACCATGCAATTATCGGGCTCAATTCATGATCCTCTACTTGTCTACCCCCGATGCATTTCCCTAGATAACTACCACAAAAAACTCTACGTAGGATCTGAGAACCAGCATTATATTTGCATCTTAAATCTTGAAGGAAATAAAAAATCAAAACAAATTCCATTAGGAAACTCTACCGCCATTGCTATTACTACCGACAGCGAATCTGGAAGGTGTTTTGTGGGATGTGCAGAATCAAACGAGATCAAGTGCATCGAAACAGTTCACGATTCCATTATTGCATCAGTATATTTGGGAACGACACCAGGCAACATAGAGCACATTAAATCAACGAACAAACTCCTGGTTACTTGTTTTGACGATAGTGTGAGTTTTCCAGGATACATCGGTTCCCTGAAAATCATCAACCTGGCAACCATGCAGGTGGAGAAAACAATTTATCCGGGCTGTCAACCCGCAGGGATTAAATCCAACTCGAGTAAATCCTTTGCCCTTATTGTAAACAGCAATATCAGTCCAAAAGGCCCAAAACCACATCATATTACTGGTTGCGGAGGCCGTAACGGGTTTATTTCTTTTTTAAACCTTGAAACCCTGGAAATTATGCCGTCAAAAAAATATGAACTCGCTGTCTATCCTTCTGCCATAGATCTGAGATAAACAACAAACATACCCAACAAAAAAAGCGAAAGTTCCCTCTCGCTTTTCTGTTTAAAATGATAGTCTGTTAAAACACTTTCTCCACCGGAACATCAGTGTATTTGTTAACGAGGTTGTGAATTTCGATCAAAGGTTTCAAAAATTCCTCCAGGTCATAAACACAAAGCTGCGAAGCTGCGTCACAAAGGGCTTTAGACGGCTCTGGATGAGTCTCGATGAATACGCCATCAACGCCGCTAGCCACGCCTGCCCTGCTCAGTACCGGTAAAAATTCACGCATACCACCTTTTGAATCAGAACTCGGAATACCATATTTTCTAACACAATGCGTAATGTCGAATACAACAGGATAACCTAGTTGATTCATGTGATAAAAACTGCGCGGATCTACAATCAGGTCATTATAACCAAAAACATAACCTCTTTCCGTCAAAATAACATTGTCATTTCCTGCCTCGATACACTTATTCAGTGGATGTTTCATATTATCCGGGGCAAGAAATTGCCCGTGTTTAATATTCACCACCCTACCCGTTTTTGCGGCAGCAACTATTAAACTGCTTTGCATACACAAATACGCCGGAATCTGGAGAACATCACACACTTCACCGGCGATCGCCGCCTGGTAGCTTTCGTGAATATCCGTTAACAGAGGAAAACCAAACTGTTCCTTAACCTTTGCAAGAATTTTCATTCCTTTCTCAAGACCCGGTCCATCGTAGTATTTAAGACTACTTCTGTTATCCTTCAGAAAACTCGATTTATATATAACTTTAATTTTCAGACGCTCACTTACTTCCTTTAGTTTTTCAGCTGTCGCCATCATTATTTTTTCGTCTTCAATAACGCAGGGGCCACTGATAAGGAATAAGTCCTTTGTACCACATTCGATATTTCCAACCTTTACAACCTTTTTCATATATAGATATTTATTGTTTTTAATTGTTCTTTGAAAAGTATAAAACTTTTAATGACTCGATTACCCGGTTTTAATGCTATTGTACGTCACTAAAATATGTCTACAAAGATACGATTTTATTAATTTAGACTTAAAACCATTTAGTGGCTTCCCATTAGTATTTGCCCAACACTTTGATGATTTTTAGCTAATGTTTAGTTAACAGGCTAACGCGCAGCCAAGTATAAATTTGCGGCTCTATGGTTACTAGCTTCAGATCGTGGCTGATCCTTTCTTTCGGAGTTATTCTCCTCATTTGCCTGGTTGCAATCGGACTCTTTGTCACTTCTCTTAATAAATCAAAAAAATTAGAAGACTACCATTCAAACCTCAAAACAACACGCATTCTGCTTCTGGAAATAAACAAACTAAAAGAGGATATTCTTGCAGAGAATGCCCCGGGAAATGGTTTTTATACCGATTCGTTTTCCGAACCAGAAAGACGGTTACACGATCTCAAGATAAAAACTCGGTCATACATCCAATACCTGCTTAAATCTAAAATCACATCGGACAATAAACTGGAATGGAAAACTACACAGGTTGCCCAGGAGTTCAGTCAGTACAATAAAACATATGAAGAATTGGTCTATCTCTACAAACTAAAAGGATTCAAAGACTACGGGCTGGAGGGGAAAATGCGTGAATACGCACACAAGCTATTTAACGAAGGTGATCGGTATACTCAGTTTGTTTGCCTGGTGCTGAGAAAACACGAAAAAGATTTTTTGTTACGTAAAGATTTGAATTACGTTCACCAATTCAATATACAAGTAAGATTCTTGTACGAATATATTAACGAACACAAACATCTTAATGAAGAGTTAAAAAGGAAATTAGTAAATAGTCTCTATTTCTACCACAAACATTTTAAGATGTTAGCGCGTATCGACAGTAAGATAGGTACGAACAGCAAAGGGGGCTTTCTGTTTTCATCAAAGAAAAATTTCGACCGGATTGCTTCACTAATTGAGGACCTCGACAACGAACTCATTCTAATCAAACAGGAACATAAAGAAAAACTCGCTAACGACAGTGTAATCGTTTTAATTGTACTTGTTATCTTCCTGTTGAGCGCCATTATCGCATTGACACAACTGATTAGCAAATCGGTGAAAAACATTTCAAATTCTTTTACAAAATATGTCAATTCCGGATTTAACATCGACTCTGTTTCTTTCAAAAGGTCCGGCATACGGGAATTTAATGCGATAAATGTGAGTTTCCTACGGATGGCAAAAGAGATTAATATTTTTGCGAATTTCTTCCGTGAAAAAGTGCACGAGCGTACCTTGGAAATAAATCAACAGAAAGACGAGATCCTTGTTCAACAAGCGCAGATTGAAGCACAGTACAAAACTCTACTTACAAAAAACATGGAGCTTGGAAAACAGAGAAAAATGTTAGCGTCCAAAAACCAGGACATCCAGGAAAGTTTGAGGTATGCCAAACGCATTCAGAAAGCACTGCAGCCCGGATCCATTAAATTTAAAGAATGTTTCGGCGACAGTTTTATATATTCTAAAGCTAAAGACGTTGTGTCGGGAGATTTTCATCTCGCTTATAAATTAAATGGAGAGCAAGGTTTTACAGAAAACAAAACAGTGTTTGTAGCTTCAGACTGTACAGGTCATGGCGTTCCTGGCGCAATCATGAGTGTTTTAGGAATAAATATTCTGCACAAGATTGTCAGAGAACTTAAAAACAGTGATCCGGGAACGATATTAAATCTTCTGGATAAAGATATCGATCAAGTGCTTGCGCAGGGAAAAAACAGCAACGATATTATTGCCGACGGGATGGACATTGGCGTATTCTGTTTTAATAACGAAACCTATGAGCTAAATTACTCCATCGCTAAATTTTCACATTTTCTTGTGAGAGATTCCGAGATTATGCAGCTTGACACACTTAAATCCACTATTGGCTACAGTTTTTTCGAAAACCATCGCAAGTGTTTCAAAACGTCATCTATTCAGCTGAAAAAGGGCGACTGTTTATACCTGTTTTCAGACGGACTCCAGGACCAATTCGGAGGACCCGAAAACAAAAAATTTAAAAAGAACAATATCCGCGAATTGATCAGGGAAGTACATCGCTCCCCAATGAAGGCGCAAAAAGAAGTCTTCAAAACCGCTTTTAAAGAATGGAAAGGCCGACTAGAGCAAACAGACGATGTGCTGGTAATGGGAATTCGCTTTTGATGCCATTTAACAATCTGCTGTGCATAATACTGCTTCATAGTTAATTGAGGAAATAAGCCAAAAGCCTACTTTAATTCTCCGAAACTACAACTATGAGTAAGAAAGTTCACCTGATTGCCATTGGTGGAAGTGCCATGCATAATATGGCTCTCGCACTTCATGAAAAAGGATTTAATGTAAGCGGAAGCGACGACGAGATTAATGAACCAAGTAAAAGTCGCCTCGCTAAAGCAGGTTTATTGCCCAAAGAAATAGGATGGTTCCCTGAAAAAATTACAACAAATCTTGATGCTGTGATTCTCGGGATGCATGCCAGAGAAGACAATCCAGAGTTAAAGAAGGCAAAAGAACTTGGACTTAAAGTTTACTCCTATCCCGAATATATTTACGAGGCAACCAAAGATAAAACACGCATTGTCATTGGAGGCAGCCATGGTAAAACAACTATAACTGCTATGATTCTGCACACCATGCATTACCATGGCATTAAAACGGATTTTATGGTTGGTGCCCAACTGGAAGGATTCAGCACAATGGTGAGTCTTACAAATGAAGCCAAATTTGCCGTCATAGAGGGCGATGAGTATCTTGCTTCACCGATTGACAGGCGGCCAAAGTTTCATCTCTACAAACCAAATATTGCCATTTTAAGTGGAATTGCCTGGGATCACATTAACGTATTCCCAACCTTCGAAATTTATGTCGATCAGTTCAAAAAGTTCATCGAGCTTATTGAGCCGGGCGGATCGTTGATCTATTGTTCGGAAGACAAGATCCTGGAAGAAACATGCAAAAGAACCGTCAATTCAAGCATTACCAAAACACCCTACTCTATTCCTGAACATGGAATTAAAAACGGGACAAGTTTTTTAAAAACGCTGGAGGGCGAGATTCCGCTTTTAGTTTTCGGAGATCATAATCTTATGAATTTAAATGGAGCCCGCTTGGTATGCAATAAAATTGGAATCAACGACAAACAATTCTATGATGCAATTCAGTCATTTAAAGGGGCTGCTAAAAGACTTGAGTTGGTCTACAAAAACGAAAGCTTTAGTTTCTACAAAGACTTTGCACACTCTCCATCAAAATTAAAAGCCACCACAGAAGCAGTAAAAAAACAATTCCCAAGTAGACATATTGTAGCCTGTATGGAGCTTCACACGTTTAGCAGTTTAAATGAAGAGTTCCTTGCACAATATAAAGATTCCATGAATCTGGCGGATGAGGCAGTGGTTTATTTTAATCCACATACTATCGCACATAAAAAACTAAAGGAAATTACACCTGAACAAGTTCATCAATGCTTTAATCGTAAAGATCTGAAAGTCTTTACTAAGAGCGAAGACGTGGTAAATTATCTCAAAGCCAAAACCTGGAAAAACTCTGTTCTCCTAATGATGAGCAGTGGTAATTTTGATGGGGTGGATTTTGGGAAACTAGCCTCGGAACTTATCACCTGAAAATAGAATAATCCGATAAAAATAAACTGCAAAAGGCAATTGGGATTGGTACAATTAATTTTTTTATTACCTTTAAATACTCCTATCTATTATGAAAATAACTTACTCTACGTTACTTTTGTCAATTGCTTTGCTTGCGTTAACAACCTGTAAAAAAAAGGAAAACGAAACACCTCCAGCCACCACCACTCCTCCTGTGGTGCAAAAACCGACAGCTTGCTTTACCATGAGTAAAGAAATTGTTAAACCATTAGAGACTGCTATTTTCACCAATTGTTCGAAGAACTATGAAAAAGTTGAATGGTATTTCGGAGACGGCGTAGCTTCCACATTATCTGATCCTTCTCACCAATACACAAGCTCCGGAAAATACAATGTGAGGCTAAAAATATTTAAGGACACGATTTGGGCCGACACCAATGATTCGATTATCGTGGGTAACAAAACAATCTTCGAGTTATCAGGAAAAGTAGAATCAAATTCTTTAACTAATAATGAATTGCTAAGGTTGGATTTCTATTGGCACAAAGTCGGTACTTCCTCATTCAACCCGTTATCTTCTCCATTTTATCTTTTTGGTCAAAGTAGCAACACTAGCAGTTTTGTTCGAACATTTGACACATCTATAGAAAAGAGCGATTTTGAAGTGAAGATAGTAGCAAAACGCTTTGCGAACCCAAATTCACATACATTGCCGGACGTTCTTGTTGGAATGGATTCTGTTATGGTTAGCAAGGTAAATCCTGTCAGTAACCCTGTGTTTGCTAAGAAAAACTTTACAATTTCGTTTGCGGAGTTGAGTTTCCAAATGTCTGGTACATACAGCGACTAATTACCCGATTTCAGAAACACATTTTGAATAGTCCATAAAGGAAACTTTTATCTTTTTTACCTTTATTCCACGCTTGAAAACTTGTAAATTCAACCTTACAAGTCATATGAACTACCTGGCCCATGCTTATCTGTCAAATAACAATAATGATCTGCTTATTGGAAATTTTATAGCCGATCATGTACGCGGTAATGTCCTCGATGGTTATCCTGCGGGAATTGTGGAGGGTATAAAACTTCACAGGAAGATCGATACGTTTACGGACGAACATCCCATGTTCCGCAAAAGTAAACGGATCTTTTACGATGATTTTGAAAAACACAGCGGCATCCTCGTAGACATTTATTTTGATTACTTTCTCGCAAAGGATTTTAATAGTCACTCAAACACACCTCTGAAAGAATTTTCGAAAAACGTTTATAGCGTATATACCGAGAACATTGGCTACTTACCGGAGACAAGCGCCAGATTCCTGAGTTACGTGATCAAAAACAACATCTACGAATCCTATGGAAATATAGAAGGCATAAGCCAGGTACTTTTCCACCTGTCGCATCGCATCAAACATGGAGTAGCGCTGCAGGACTCAGTTAAGGTGCTAAATGAAAAACTACCGGAAATGCAGGCAAATTTTGACGCATTCTTTAAGGATTTAAAAGCCGAGTTTATTCACGATTGAGGCTCTGGATGTGGACAAAAGGATTACCTTAAGTCGGGAAAAGGATATATCTTTAAAGCCTTATTGTTTATGATGAAAGTTTGTAAGAATATCCTTGAAACCATTGGTGATACCCCGATGGTAAAACTCAATAAAATTGTAAAAGATCTGCCTTGTGACGTTTACGCGAAGGTAGAAACCTTTAACCCGGGTAACTCCATTAAAGACCGGATGGCTCTTAAAATGATTGAAGATGCGGAGAAAGATGGAAGACTAAAACCAGGCGGCACAATTATTGAGGGCACTAGTGGAAATACTGGGATGGGTTTGGCAATTGCTGCCGTAATCAAAGGATACAAGTGTATTTTTACAACCACGGACAAACAAAGTAAGGAAAAGGTTGACGCGCTCCGCGCTTTTGGTGCCGAAGTGATTGTTTGCCCAACCGACGTGGATCCTGAAGACCCCCGCTCCTACTACTCCGTTTCATCACGATTGGTAAACGAGGTTCCCAATTCATGGAAACCAAATCAGTACGATAACTTAAGTAACTCGCAAGCACATTATGAACAAACCGGACCCGAGATTTGGGAACAAACCGAAGGGAAAATTACGCATTTAGTGGTGGGTGTTGGTACCGGCGGAACGATCTGCGGAACCGGAAAATATTTGAAAGAAAAAAATCCAAACATCAAAATACTAGGAATTGATACATATGGCTCTGTTTTTAAAAAATATAAAGAGACCGGTATTTTCGATAAGAACGAAATCTATTCTTATATCACAGAGGGTATTGGCGAAGACTTTTTACCTGCCAATGTCGATTTTAACATCATCGATCATTTTGAAAAAGTAACAGATAAAGACGCGGCCGTAATGACCCGTCGCATACCGCGTGAAGAAGGTATTTTTGTTGGAAACAGCGCAGGTTCTGCAATGGCGGGCTTATTACAAATGAAACACATGTTCAAAAAAGGAGATGTGGTTGTAGTTATCTTCCACGATCATGGAACCCGTTACCTTGGAAAAATGTTTAACGATGACTGGATGCGCGACAGGCATTTCCTTGAACTGGGAAAACCCAAAGCTATTGACCTGGTTGCGGGACATAAAAATCAAAAACTCCTCACCGTTGACACCGAATCAAGTGTTCAGCAGGCATTAGAGCTGTTAAATAAGTACGACATTTCACAGCTTCCGGTAACGGAAAAAGGAAATTTTGTCGGATCTCTCAGCGATAGTTATCTTTTCACACGATTGATTGAAAGCAATGATATTAAAAATCAACCCGTGAAACGTCTGATGCAGCCTGCCTTTCCAATTGTGGGCGAAAAAACGCCTATCGAAGAAGTAAGCAAACTTATCACTAAGGATAACAATGCCGTATTACTTCGCGACATGGGAGGCAACATGCACATCATCACCAAACACGATATCATCCAGGCTGTTGCTCAAATGAGTTAAAAGGTATTTGTCTTGAGCCTGTCACGCTGAGCTTAGTTGACTCTTAATTTTTGATTCTTGCCTTACCTTGAATCTCTTTCTTGCTTCTTGGGTCTTGTCTCTTGGTTCCGTTATCAGTATCTTGGCGTAAATCACCAGCCATAAGTAATCCCAAAGATGTGGGAGTTACCTGGAAAGGCCATTTTAGAGAAGGAATAAGAAAGACCGAAACGTTTTACACGGAATCCAAAACCAAGACTAAGACCATTGGCTCCTCTCCTGTCAGGGAGGGTCATTTCTTTTTGGCGGCGATAATTATAAGCCACCCGGAGGTTAAAGTTCTTAGTCACTATGATCTCAGTTCCAATAATAATGTGCCGCATAAAATTGTCGCCAAATTTACCAGCCCGATTTTTAAATCGTTCAAATCCAGTGGAATCGGTTTTGGTTTCACCAAGACTTAAAGAACTGTTCTTTCCTGCAGTATCAATAGGGCTCACATAATTTAAATTCCATTTTAAAAGCTGATCATACACTAGTATCAATCTGAAAGGAGCTTTGGCTACTTTCTTACTCAATCCAATCTGCACGGTCTGTGGCAACTTCTCTTCACTGTTCGTATAAGTTTTCCAGATAACGCCTACATTTTTTGCAAGAAGACTAATGGTAAAGTCCTTTTTATTATGATAGGTAATGCCAAAATCAATCGCATTTCCAAACGACGAATAAGCATCGTATTGTGAAATAATGGTTTTTAATGAAACACCTACATTGAACATGGAATCGGCAAGCGGTTTTGCATAAGTCAGGTTGATGCAATTATCATTCGCTTTAAAACTGGTGGTTTTCTGACCCAACTCATCATACCCGGTAAACTTGCCATAATTCAGGGTCTGGAAACTAATGGCCGCAGTGCCATATTGTTTCAGACTGTGTGCATAGCCCAGGTAATACATTTTTATGTCACTCACATAATTGCTAAAATCAAAAGCAACCTGTTTGGTCATGCCGGGATTTAAAAGCGAAGGATTACTGTAAAGCAGGTTAATATCGTCGCCCCAAACACTCATGTTGTTTCCACCCAATGCAGCAGCACGTGCTGTGGCAGGAATATCCAGGAAACGGTAGGTCTTAGTTCCGCCAATCTGAGAGTGCAGGTAAAAACAGCTAAAAACGGCTATGAGGGCAAAAATCCTTTTCAACGAAGTAATAACGGTAAAGATATACATTTAGTATATAAAATTACCGGGATTTAAAGACTCATCATATCTTTTAATTTAACCGCCTGCCTCCGTGAAATTTCGATTTCCTTGCCATCTTTTAACTTGGCATTAAGCCCCCCGTTAAACCAGGTTTCAATGCTTGCAATATAGCTCAGATTGATCATGTGCTTCCGGCTGGCCCTGAAAAATTGTTTTTCATTTAAACGCGTTTCCAGGCTATTCAGACTTCTTAGGATCAAAGGACGGAAGGTGTCAAAATATACCCTAACGTAGTTTCCTTCCGACTCAAACAATCGTATATCAGCCAGTTTCACGAACCAGCATTTATCCCCATCTTTAATGAACACCATATCTTTATCACTTAAAGGACTGTTATTGTCCATTTTTGTGGCGCTGTCCTTAATCGAGAGCTTTTTAATGGTTTCCGCAAGACGGTCTGCCTGAACGGGTTTCAGAAGATAATCGAAAGCATTAAGCTCAAAAGCTTTAATAGCGTGTTCATCATACGCTGTTACAAAAACAACATCCACGGTGGCTGAAATTTCCTCCACGAGTTCAAGCCCCGATTTTCCGGGCATCTGGATATCACAGAAAATAATATCTGGTTTTAATTCTGTAATTTTTTCTTTGGCCTGAACTGCATCGGCACACTCTGCTATTACCTCTATTTCTTTGTAAGCGGCAAGCAGGTTCCTCAGTTCCTGGCGGGCCAAACGTTCATCGTCAATAATAATTGCTTTCATATCTTCTGCATTTTTAAATTAATTTAAAGGGATAATAATTTCCACAACAACCATATTGGAAACTTCTAAAATGGAAATAGAAGCTTTTTTTCCATACAATAATTCAAGTCGCTGACGCGAATTCACAAAACCAACACCGGTTATAGCCTTCTCGTGATTAAGCTGTCCGGTGTTCGAAATACGGATAATGATCTGAGAGTTTTTTCGCAAGGCCTCGACGATCACCACACCTCCGTTTGGAAGTTTGGCTATACCATGCTTGATAGCATTTTCTACCTGTGACTGAATAATGAAAGGCGGTACCCTGCAATTCAGTACTTCGTCCTCTATTTTAAATTCGTAGTTAAGTCGTTCTTCGTACCGAATCTTTTCAAGGTCAAGGAAGTCTTTCACCAGGGCCATTTCATCTCGAATGGCTATCTCCCTGCTTTTATCCATCAGTAAACTATTTCGGAGAATATTTGAGAGTTGAGTGACTGCAGTTTTTGCTTTGTCCGGATTCTCATCCACCAGAGCTCTGATACTGTTCATGCAGTTGAAAATAAAATGAGGATTTAATTGTGCTCTGAGACTTTTTAATTCAGACTCGCGGCTCGCAGCCAGGTAACGGTATGAATTAATTTCTTCGCGTTTGTAATTCTGGAAATAATGAAAACCAAAATAAATAGCATTCCAGATGAAAAAGATCCCTGAAAAATTCGTCACATCCACCGAAACGTCAATTAGCGTAGGGTTTTCGGAGGTTAATCCCATAATCTTGGAAAGAAGCAGGATCACCAGGAAAAACAATAGACCCTTTACCAGGCTGAAAAAAGTTATGCATAACAACTGAAGAGGAATTTTAAACTCGAGGATATGAAAGCGAATCACGAAGGATCTATAGGAATGAGAAATTCCAATAACGGCAATTAAAAGCAGGAAATAGAAAAGATAATCTTTACTGCTTGAGCTATAAGTTAATCCCAGGTAAACTGAATTAAGGATAATGTACAGCGACCAGCCAATGATCTGAAAATACCAGTATATGTGAGACTTTTTAGGCAAATTTCCGGCTTCAAGGTAACAAAAAGATCAGTTTCATGGCCGCCGCTAATCATCCACAAAATCCGCTAAGCAGCTTATTTAACCCACAGTAAGGACAGGGGTAGAATTTTGAAAAATAAAAAGGGAATTTATTGAAAAAGGAACGGACTAATTACTGATAGTCCATTGGTTTTCAAATTTACAGAGATACTCCCTGTCGAGGCGTATATAAGTAATTTTAGATCGTACCCGGATCCAGTCTCTGATGAGTTCTTTTTTCTTTTGAATCGTCGCCATACCAGAAATTCTTTGGTAATCCTCCTTCAGATTGGCTTTATGTGGATCGATCCTGTTTTTTAGCTTGATAACTCTGAAACCAGGTTTGCCATCCATGCCCATAAACTGCATCGGTTTTGATAATTCTCCAATTTGCATACTGTTTAGGGTAGCAATCAAATTCTTGTCGAGCTGGCTTAGCGTTTCGTTATCAAAACGTGTACTTGCAGTAGACGGATTTATCATCAGTCCCCCGTTTTGCTTCGTATCCGGGTCATCACTAAATTTTCTAACCGCATCTTCAAATTCTATTCTACCTTCTTTTATTTCAGTATAAATGGAGTCAAGCTGTCTTTTACAATTAAAATAATCTTCATTGGTCATTTTTGGAATAATCAGGATGTGCCTGAGGTCCAGTAACTCTCCTTTACGCTGAACCAGCTCAATAAAATGGAAACCATAAGAAGATTCAAAAATATTGGATACCTCTCCGTTTTTAAGCCGGAATGCTACTGCTTCAAATTCAGGCACCATCATCCCTCTGGTAACGTTTGGTATAAAGCCTCCGTCTTTTGCAGAGCCAGGGTCTTCACTGTACAGGCGCGCCAGCATACTCATGGTTGCCTCGCCTTTAATAATCCGCTGACGATAAGATTCCAAAACCTCTTTTGCCGCTCTTTTTTCTTCTGCACTAAATGAAGGTCTTTTTACAAGTTGTTGAAGCTCAACTTCCGATTCAATTAATGGAAGACTGTCTTGTGGAATTTTGGCGTAAAATTGCCTGATTTCAGCCGGTGTAAGTTTTACATCGCCTGTTATTTTTCCGTTCATTTTTTCGGCAACCAACTGCTCCTGAACATCTGCTCTCAACTCGTCCTTCAAAACATTTGTTCTTTTTCCATAAAACTGCTCCAGTTTTTCCTCGCTGCCAAACTGTTGAATATAATAACTCATGCGCCTGTCGAGTTCTGTATCCACTTCAGCATCAGTAACAGTCACACTATCTCTGTCGGCTTGTGCAACAAGCAACTTCTGAAACACCAGCATTTCGAAAGCGTTACATTGGTTTACCGGCTCACCCTGGTTTTCCCGCTCCAGCATATTATTCTGAAGATCACTCAAAAGGATAGGATATTTCCCTACCACACCTATAACTTTATCCAATACCTGCTGACCGTTACCTGCTATAGAAAAAAGCGACAGC
>JAEUTM010000624.1 GCA_016788025.1 Bacteroidia bacterium | reverse complement strand
TTTAAAATGGTCATTATGCGAGGCATGAACTCTGGATAGATGTAATGTTTGTCGGGCCAAACGGCTTTGTAGAACTGAATACTATCTTTCTCGAGTTCCGACTTTTTTTGGATCCAGTTGTTTAAAGTTGAGTCCAATGTGTGTTTTGTGAACAAATTGCTTCGTTGTAGATCTTCTGTTACATGATAAAAACTCCCGCTCAGAAAAATCCACCCGTCTTTTCCAATAGAGGCTTTGGATGGAATACTTGAGGAGCCAAAAATGTTGTACTTAATTTTAGCGCCAAGTTTTACCAGCTCGTTCCGGAACCCGAAATTGTCATTATAATAGTTTTCATAAAGTTTGGGATAGGCAACAAGATTGTTTTTATTTAGAACAGGCTTTTCAGCCAATGCCCGTTTTTCAAGATTCTCGCCGGAGGAAAGATTGAAAAATTCAATTATAAAGGGGAAAAGTAATATAGCCACGAAGAAACAGGAAGCAAAAGAGTAGAAGATGGTTCTGAGCCTTAAACGTTGCTGAAATAGCAGAACATAGAGCAGAAGGGAAAGTGTACATATAAAAGACACCAAGGTGTGAAAAGGTAAACCTACTTTCCGTCCTAGCATGGAGCTGTATTGCGCGGAAATATCGTCGGTATAAAGGTACGGATCGTAGTAACTGTTGTTCGGAGGGTCCAAAACGAAACGGCCCTTTTTATGCAATGTAACACCATGGTCAACATGGAAAAGGTTCACTCCGGTTTTTGCATCAAATAAAATGAGATCCCGGTTGTCGTAGCTTAGGTATACTTGTTTGATTTCAATTTCCTTCTGCATTTCGTTTCTACCCAAATCAAAACGGATCTTCTTTATAAGCCGGCTATCGGGAAGATTAAACACAAAACTTTGCTCCTTTTTTTTGGAACGGATATAGTGTGAAACGGATTGCTCATCGCTGTACTGAGATTCGGAGTTAGGCATGTAATACACTGTGAAGGCATCGTCTTCATTAAACGTTGCAGTAACCACAATTTTAGGAGGGTATGCTTCCTTTGTTATTTCAATAGAGCGCAGGATCCATTCAAGCGTGAAAAATAAAATGATGGAACCAAGAAGAGCCACAATGGAAAAACGATTCAGGTTCTTCAGTCTGAAACTGAGCGCATGGATTAAACCACTTGAACTTTCTTCATTTTTCATATCAGAACCTGAAATAAATAAACGGGTTATAATTGTTTTGTGATAATTCTACTGCACAGAATATCAATACCAGAATGTAGGTGAGATAACTGGCTACCTCAAAACCGTTTTTTGCAATACGATTGAAAGCAAGAAAACGGGTGCTAATCAGTTTTTCTAAAGAGCTACGGATATTTGTCGTTAATATGATCGCCAGGGGAAGAATAAAAAGAGAATAATTGTCGAGATAAGAGAAGGCAATATAGTTTTCGGAAGGATGCAAACCCACCATGCTTTTTAAATAGCCTATGGCGTAGGTTAGTGTTTCAGCTCTGAAAAACACCCAGGCAACTACAACCACCAATAACATATAAACATGGCGAAAAAATGCCGGGATCTTCTGCAGCCATTTCCCGAGGAATGCCCTTTCCATCACAAGAAAGCAGCCATGAAACAATCCCCAGACGATGAAATTCCAACTTGCGCCATGCCACAATCCTGTGATAAAAAACACGATAAACATGTTGCGGTAAGTGGCAAATTTGCCTTTTTTGTTTCCACCCAGTGGAATGTAGAGGTAATCCCTGAACCAGGTGGAGAGCGAAATGTGCCATCTTTGCCAGAATTCGCGGATAGAATCAGCTATGTAAGGATAATTGAAGTTTTCTGGAAAATTAAAGCCCATCATTTTACCCAGACCAAGAGCCATATCTGAATATCCCGAAAAATCAAAGTATATCTGGAGCGTGTAACAAATGATTGCGAGCCAGGCGGCAGAAGCAGGAATTTGAGCAGGATCAAGCGCAAAAACATTATCCGCAACAATGGCCACATTATTGGCGATGAGCATTTTTTTGGCAAGACCTCTTATAAAACGCGTAGCGCCTTTGGTAAAGTCTTCGCCGATAATAAAACGACTGGCGATCTTTTGCGAAATGTCTTTATACCTGATAATTGGCCCTGCAACCAGTTGTGGAAACAGGAAAATATAAAGTCCCAGGTCAAAAGGATTTTTTTGCGAAGTCGCATCCCGTCTGTAAACATCGATTAAGTAGGAGATGATGTGAAATGTATAAAACGATATGCCGATAGGGAGGTGAATGGGTTGTGCGGCATAATTCGTAAAAAGTCCTGCTACCTGAAGATTGTATACAATGAAATTGAAATACTTGAAATAGATCAGTACAATAATGTTCAATGCAATAAAACTTCCAAGTGCAATTCGGGCGCGTTTTTCATTGCTCGACTTATAATGACTTATCAAAAGACCGCCGAGATAGTTCACAAAGATAGATGTGACTATGAGTATGGTTAACAATCCTTCACCCCACGCATAAAAAACAAGACTTACGAGCAACAGGAAGAAATTCCGGTATCGAGGATCCAGAAAATAGTGGATCATCAGCGTCCAGGGCAGGAAAATAAAAAGAAAGATGGCTGAGCTAAAGACCAATTTTTTGGGGTTAAGATTTACAAATATGCATTTTTTTCAAAACTACTTCATTAAGTCTGTGTATAAAAGTCTGGCGGTATTCATTATAAAAGTCACATTTTTTATATTCTTTCCGTAATTAGCCAGTATTCTTTGGAAAGAAGATAGTCTTCTTCGTTTATATCGGAGAGAGCTTTTGGGAAATGAGATAGCATGGGGACTAATTTCATGTTAAATTTAAATTTTTCGGCGGATTTTAACGTTCAAAATGCTATTTTTAATATCCAAGCCCATTACCCATGAATAGAGATCTACTTCTGGTTACTTTATTTCTTTCTGTAATTTTTATACGAGCGCAAGCCCCCACTTATTTAATTGGCAGTAAATGGAACGGTTCTGTAGAACAAAGTATGCATATGAATACCTCCACGGGATCATTTACAACCTTGAGCACTCTAACCGGTGTTGGTACCTTTGCACAGGGGGAAACCGCGTATGATCCCATAGGGAAGCGCTACTTCAATATTACAAATCTCGGACTCACCGTTATCGATGCGTTAACAGGTTTGGTTACAAGTGTTGTGTCAACAACTGTCCCTCTGAAGAGAATAGAGTACAATACAAATACAGGAAAATTAATCGGGTCATACGCAAACGGCGCAAACGAAATGTTTGCAAGCCTGGACATTACTACCGGAGCTGTTGCCAATATTGCTCTTTTAAACGGACTTACAGGTTTTGCGCCGGGAGAAACTGCATTTGATGCAGTTGGTAACCGTTATTTTAACAAAACAAACGGTCCAAAAATAAATGTAATCGACGTGAGCACTGGCGCCATTCTGAATTCATTCAGTACAAACTTAAAGGGTATAGAATACAATTCAAACACAGGAAAAATAAACGGCTCCTACTGGAACGGAAGTGCAGAAATTTTCGGCGCGCTTGATCTTTCTAATGGAGTGGTTACAAATATTGGCGCCCTTACAGGAGTGCAAACCCTTGTGCAGGGCGAAACGGCCTTTGACGCTTCAGGCAACCGCTATTTTAATAAAACCAATCTGGGAATCACCGTTGTTAATGCACTAAACGGTTCGATTGTAAATTCATTCACAGCAACCAACTCTGTGAAGGGAATTGAGTATGTTGGCGATTTGAACACTTCCTGTAGTTTCACAATGGGTTATACTTCAGGCCCCCATATCTGGACAAGCCAGGGATCCAACGTTAGCATTATTGTGAACACGAATGCAAGCGCGGCTACTTACCTTTGGCAATCCAATGCTGCGAACCTTGGCTGGATAAATATTCCTCCCTCTGTAAACTATTCCATTAACGGCGCTACACTAACGATAAATAATGTTTCTGTACAAAATCATCTGCAAAAATTTAAAGTAACTGTTACGTCAGGTACCTGTATTGCAAATTCTGATTATTTTACGCTTCACGTAAGTGATACTTGTACATATATAGATACCATTATCACAGGACTTTCTAAACAGGCGAAAGAATTGGTGAATATTTATCCAAACCCAGTTGACCAATACCTTGTGATAGAAAATAAAAATTTAGACGGCGACCATTCCGTGACGATTACAAACAACCTTGGTCAGATAGTTCATACACAGTCAGTCAACGAAAAACAGACGCGGATAACGCTTGATCATTACAGCACAGGTGTATACATCTTGCAGTTGAAAAACGAGCAGAACCAAGTGGTGGAGACCAAGAAGATTGTAATACGGTAGAAATAGAATTCTTTTTTAATCCCTTTTCCACTAGGGAGAATGGTTTTTTGTTTCCTGCTCTTTTTACATAATGGATTAGCTCATCCTCCTTCGTCGGATTCACTGATCCCTTGGGAGGGGCTGCAACAAGTAAATCTTTTATTTCTACTCTTCTTTACATAATGGATTAGCTCATCTTCCTTCGTCGGATCCGCTGATCTCTTGGGAGGGGCTGCAACACGCAAACCTTTTATTTCTACTCTTCTTTACAGAATGGACTAGCTCATCCTCCTTCGTCGAATTCGCTGATCTCTTGGGAGGTGCTGCAACAAGCAAACCTTTTATTTCTACTCTTCTTTACAGAATGGATTAGCTCATCCTCCTTCGTCGGATTCGCTGATCCCTGAGGGAGTTAATGCTCAAGCAAACCAATTTTGCCTGGCAAAATTTGGTTTTTTGTTTTTCCGTCCTTGCTCAAGCGGAGCTTGGCTCGGCCGAAAAAACAAAAAACCCTCTCAGCGAAGCTGAGAGGGTTTGCTTGTTGCCCGAGCTGGATTCGAACCAACATAGTCAGAACCAAAATCTGAAGTCCTGCCATTAGACGATCGGGCATCTTTTTGGAGACGGCAAAAATACTAATTTTTTGATTGAATCAAGCAATTTTTTGAAAAAAAAGGAGCTAAATGGCCTTTTGTTCCCAGAATTAAAGCAAGTAAATACTATCTTCGCAAGCATTACTTTTTTATTATGATGACACAAGAATTCCGCAGATTAAACAACATCCTGGGCTGGGTTGTATGGGCCATAGCAACCTTTACATATTGCTCGACAATTGAACCGACAGCTAGTTTCTGGGATTGCGGCGAATATATTGCCTGCGCTTATAAACTCGAAGTGGGTCATCCGCCGGGAGCGCCATTTTTCCTGCTAATCGGAAGATTTTTTACGTTGTTTGGCGGATCCGACCCTGCGCACGCTGGGATGATGATAAATGTAATGAGCGCACTTGCGAGTTCATTCAGCATTCTTTTCTTGTTCTGGACAATTACCCGCCTGGCAATCAAGGTGTATGGTAAATCCGTGTCTGACCTTTCAAAACCGCATCAGTGGGCTATTCTTGGTGCCGGCATTATCGGCGGCCTGGCTTATACTTTCTCTGACTCTTTCTGGTTCAGCGCTGTTGAGGGTGAGGTTTATGCGATGTCGTCTTTCTTTACAGCCGTGGCTTTCTGGGCAATTCTGAAATGGGATGAAGAAGATTCGGTTAATCCCACCGGAGCAATGCGCTGGCTGGTTCTGATCAGTTACCTCATCGGTATTTCCATTGGTGTTCACTTGCTTAACTTATTAATTATCCCGGCCATCGGATTCATTATTTATTTCAAAAAATACAAATTCAGCTGGAAGGGATTTTTTATTGCAGGCGTAGCATCGGTATTGGTTCTTGGCCTGGTGCAAAATCTCATTATTCCTAAAGTGGTGAAATTTATCAGCGACTACGAGGTGTTCTTCACCAATAAATTTGGAATGGGCTTCAGCACCGGAACTATTGTTTTCTTCCTGTTGCTTGTTGTTTCCCTGGTTGCATTCATCATGTACACCATCAACAAACAGGAAAAATATTATAAACTTGGATTTTACACCGCTGGTGTTCTTTCCGGATTTGCTGTGATTGTTGCACCTAGCGGCATGGGAATGTTCCTTCGTCTGGCGACTCTGGGTGGCATGCTCTATGCGATTCACCGATTTAAAACCAAAACCATTACGCTCAACGCTATCTTCCTGAGCTTTGCCACACTCCTTATTGGTTATTCGTCTTTCTTTGTTCTGGTAATCCGTTCTCAGGCAAACCCGCCAATGGATGAGAACGATCCTGAAAACGCGCCTAACATGCTTTCTTATTTGTTACGTGAACAGTATGGCGACTGGCCTTTATTATACGGCCAGTATTATAATGCACCAACAAGACCGAGATCTGAATTCGGCAGCGGAGATCCTATTTACGCAAAAGACAAGGAGCATAACAATTATAAGGTGATCGACCTCAGAAAAAACTCTATTCCGAAATACGAAAAAGAGTTTTGTACTATTTTCCCGCGTATGTACAGCAGTCAGTCACATCATGAAAGTGGTTATAAATATTGGGGGAATGTAGCTGATCACCATCGCAACAAGGTGGTGGAAAACAGAAATGGTGAACCGGAAACGGTTGAGATCCCAACGATGGCGGCTAACCTTACCTATTTTATGCGTTACCAGATAAACTATATGTACCTCCGCTATTTCTATTGGAACTTTGTTGGACGCCAGAACGATGTTCAGGGATCCACCGGGAATAACATGGACGGCAACTGGATCACTGGTATCAAGCCAATTGATGATTTTAAACTTGATACAGACACCTCGCAGGTGATTTATCGTGACAAAAATAATTTCGCTCACAACACATTCTTCGCACTGCCTTTAATACTAGGTTTATGCGGAATGTTTTTCCACTTTAAACGCAACAAGCCAGACGCATGGGTCGTTTTATGTTTTTTCCTTCTAACAGGTCTGGCAATTGTGATCTACCTGAACCAGTCGCCTTATCAGCCAAGGGAAAGGGACTACGCTTACACTGGCAGCTTCTACGCCTTTGCAATCTGGATCGGGTTTGGGGTGTTATTCATTTATGATTTGTTAAGCAAAAAAGCGGCCACTATGGGAGTTGCATTAGCGTCCATTGCTGTGTGTTTCGTAGTACCTGGCATTATGGCAAAGGAAGGATGGAATGATCACGATCGTTCACTCAGGACATTGTCAAGAGACGTGGCTATTAACTACCTACAAAGCTGTGCACCAAATGCTATTTTGTTTACGAACGGAGATAACGATACGTTCCCTCTCTGGTACGCTCAGGAAGTAGAAGGTATCCGTACAGACGTGAGAGTGGTAAATCTTAGTTTATTGCAGACAGATTGGTATATCCGACAGATGCGCCGTGCTGCTTATGAAAGCAAACCCGTTCCGTTCACCATACCGGAAGAAAAACTTGAGGCTGAAAAATTATCTTATATGATTATCAACGGTCAGAATCCTGCACCGATGTCTTTAAAAGATGCTTTGAAAACGGGCTTGAGCGATGATCCAAGCACCAAGTACGATACAGGTGGAGATTTACTGGATGTGCTTCCTGCAAAAAGTTTATATGTAGATATTGATAGCATGCAGGTGATGAAACACAACGTGATCGAGCAAAAAGATTTGCCGCGTCTTGCCAAACGAGTTAGCTGGGATCTTGGCGGAAGAAGTTACATTACTAAAAACGACATCATGGTTCTGGATCTGGTTGCGAACAATAATTGGGAGCGTCCGATTTATTTTGCGGTAACCACGGGTGATGACGCATACGTTGGTCTGAAATCATATTTCCAGCTTGAAGGATTAGCGTATCGTTTTGTACCTATTCGTCAGACTGAAATGGAGGAAGCTCAGGGTGGAAGAGTGAACACCGCGAAAATGTATGATAACATCATGAATAAATTTTTGTGGGGCGGAATGGATAAGCCCGGCGTTAACCTCGATGAGAATTGTGTAAGGATGGCAAGTAACCTCAGAATGCAAATGAGTATTCTTGCAGGTGCTTTGATAGCGGAGGGAAATAATAAAAAAGCAGAGCAGGTACTCGACAAATGTCTTCAGGTAATGCCAGATGAGTCAGTGCCATATGACGTTTCATTATTTACTATTTGCGGAACCTACTATGAATTAGGTAATACTAAAAAAGGAAATGAACTCGCTAAAAAGCTTTTTGATATGTTCGAAGGCGATCTAAGAATTTATTCCGTTCAAAAACCGAACAGAAGGGCAGCTTACTCAAGAGATGTAAGCCAGGCAAAAGAAGTTCTGAAGCGTGTTGTAACATTGGCACAGCAGAACAAGCAGGATAGTCTGGCTAAAGAACTGATGGGCCGCTTGCAGGGGATTCTAAGTCCGGAGGATTTTGCACCGGCTGAACGGGAAACACAAATGCCATAACGAAGGCGCATAGTTTATGATGAAGAATCTTATTCTCATACAGCCTAACGGAATCTTAAAAAGAATTTATCCGCGGGCTGTATGGAATATGGATCGTTCTAAAAAGAAGATTTATCTTACTTTTGACGATGGACCAATTCCTGGCCTTACAGAATGGGTATTAGATGAGCTGAAAAAGTTCCAGGTGAAGGCTACCTTTTTTTGCGTGGGAGCCAATATATTAAAACACTATCAGATTTTCGAACGTATCAGTCACGAAGGTCACGTTGTTGCCAATCACACTATGTTTCACAGCAAAGGATTTAAACACACGGTGACTGATTATATGCGGGAGGTAGATGATTGCGCTAAACTGGTTGGGAATTCATTGTTCCGTCCTCCTTATGGTCAGTTGAAACGTGCCCAGTATAAGGCGCTTATTCAAAAGGGATACAGGATCGTGCTTTGGGATGTTATTAGTTACGATTACGAAACAATTTCGGGAGAAAGATGCCTTAGCAATGCCATTCGGGGCCGAAGGAACGGCAGTATTGTAATTTTTCATGACAATCTGAAGGCCGAGAAAAATATCAAGTACGCATTACCTTTATTTCTCGAGGACTCCATAAAAAACGGCTATACATTTGAGTGCATCCCGCTGAGTCAGGATGCCTTGGCCTTGTAGAGCGGCACAGTGCTGCAAGGCTCTCCATACATAATGCTTTTTGCAAAGGGTTTTAACAAAGCCGCCAGCTGAACGTAGGCGTTGGTAGGAACAGGTTTGTCGCTGCAACCTTTTATTACCACCCTGGCATCCTTATAATCTTCGGGACGGATAGCAGTTATTTTTTCTAAAAACAAAAAATTTTCAATGTCGGCTATTGTGCCAAAAAATACTCTTTTCGCGTAAGGTTCCATTGCCATGGCGATGAGCATATAGGCCCAGGTAGGTACAATTGCATCCGAACTGCAAATAATCCCCACAAATTTGTCTTTATAGTTAGTCCAGTCGTTTGTTTTGATGAAATCCCTGAAATCTTTTTCCCTTAAGATCAATTCCTGGAACAGATGAGGCTTAATATCAAAAATGACTCTTTCTCCTGGCACGAAAAATTCTTCTAAATCAATGGTAACAATACCACTTTGAGAGACTTTATTAACAATTTCTTCCATAGCGTGTTGAAAGGGAGGCTTTTGGCATGATAAAGCTACAGATTTTTTAACTGGGAACACCCTCAAAAAAATCTAAAATTTTAATTCCCAAAAAACCCCAAGTCCTGTCAATTGTATATTGTTAGTCAAAAATTTAAAGCTTAAATTAGTAGCTGTACATGTACCAACGATCTGATAAAATCCCGAATTGAAACGACTCATTTCAATAGCGCTCATTTTGTTTTGTGTGGAGATTTTTGCCCAATCCGGGGATACGCTCTACGCTAACTTTTTTGTGCAAACCCCATTTGCATTCAATGAGGCTGGAATTAATAAGGGTATCGAAATAGACATCTTAAATGAATATGTGCTTTGGCTTAAAACCAAAAAAAAGTGGAATATTAGTATAAAGTATAAGAGCTTTTCAGATTTTGATTCCTTTTACAGTTCTATAAAAACGGCCAATAAGAACACGTTTGGAATGGGTTCTGTTACCATAGGACCGGATAGGGCGGGAGAAATTGATTTTACAGCCGCTTACCTGAAGAATGTGGCTTTTTGCGTTACTAACGGACACGCGCCAGATGTAAAGACAAAAACAGGAGATGAAATTATGCGTTCCCTGGGCAGCATGAGTGCCTTAACCATAAACAATACTTCCTTAAACAAATACGTACTTGAAATTAAAAAAACATATATCCCTGATCTTAAAATAGCTTATAAGGCTGATGAAATAAAGATTCTTGATGAGATCGCTAAAAATGTTCTTTGTTTTGGATACGTTGACGCGGTTGGTTTTTGGTTTTACCTGAAAAATAATCCAGGCAAATTCCTTAAAATGCAAAAGATACTAAACCAGTCGAAAGAAGAACTGGGATTCATACTCCCAAAGGGCAGTCTGCACAAACCTTTGTTTGCAGAGTTCTTTAATGGTCCAACAGGATTTAAAAATAGTTCGGGCTACCGTGCTATTCTCGAAAAATACCTGGGGGCATACATGACCCAGAACATGGCGGTGAATTAACCATATTTTACGATTGAACGCCGGGCGAATTCTTACCTTTACAGCTTATTATGATTGCAATTGACAACACGCTGGTAAGCGAAGATTTATTGGAGAAAAAATTTGTATGCGACCTTAATGCTTGCAAAGGGGCTTGCTGTGTTGCCGGCGATAGTGGTGCTCCACTGGACGAGGACGAATTATCCATTCTGGATTCAATCCTGGAGAAGGTAAAACCTTATATGGTAAAAAAGGGGATAAAAGCTATCGAAAAACATGGGGCCTATGTGGTTGACAGCGATGGAGACTATACCACAACCCTGGTTTCTGAAAAAGCGGAATGTGCTTTTGTTTATTTTGATGAAACGAAAACCGCCAAATGTGCAATCGAAAAGGCTTATTATGAAGGAAAAATCGATTGGAAAAAGCCAATCAGCTGCCATCTTTATCCGGTTAGAATTACAAAACACAAAAGTTATGATGCTGTGAACTACAGCAAATGGGACATTTGTAAACCAGCCTGCGAGTGCGGAAAAAAGCTGGATGTACCCGTTTATAAATTTCTTAAGGAACCACTTATCAGAAAATACGGCAAAGCTTGGTTTAAACAACTTGAAAAAAGTGCCGAACTACATTTAAAAAAATAATGAAAATTTTAATTACGGGATCAAACGGATTGTTAGGTCAGAAGCTGGTTTACAAGCTCCGCGACAAAAAAGGGGTTGAATGTATTGCTACTGCGCGTGGCGAAAACCGCCTCATTAGAAAAGAAGGTTACGTTTACGAGTCGCTTGATATTACAGATAAAAAAAATGTAGAGGATGTGTTTTCAAAATTCCTCCCGGATGTTGTAATTAATACGGCGGCAATGACCAATGTAGACGCCTGTGAAACAGACAGAGAGGGAAGTTGGTTGATGAACGCCACGGCTGTGGAATATCAGGTAAAGGCGCTTGAGGATCTGCGCAAAAAACATGCGGGATATAATCCCCATTTTATACACCTGAGCACGGATTTTATTTTTGATGGGACGCATGGCCCTTTGGACGAAAACGAAAAGCCGAATCCTTTAAGTTATTATGCTGAAGGTAAACTCGAGGCCGAGCGGATTGTACAAGCCTCCTCGCTGGATTGGGCCATTGCCAGAACTGTTTTAGTGTATGGCATTGTAGACAACATGAGCCGAAGCAATATTGTACTCTGGGTGAAATCGAACCTCGAACAAGGGAAAACTATAAATGTTGTAGATGATCAGTTCCGTACACCTACACTGGCAGAAGACTTGGCCGATGGCTGCATTCTGATTGCAGAAAAACATGCCAAAGGCATTTATAATATTTCGGGAAAGAACTTCTATAGTATCCTCGAACTGGCACAGGTTGTTGCCGATTATTATGGTTTAGACAAAAATCTTATAAAACCCAGCAAAAGCGCAGACATCAAGCAGCCGGCCAAACGCCCTCCTATAACCGGATTTATTATTGACAAAGCCAAGAACGACCTCGGATATAACCCGCATAGTTTCACGGAAGGAATTAAGATTCTGGAGGAGCAGATTAAAGCAATGGGTAAATAAACCGGGCTTCGGGATAGATATTTCGAAGTAAGGATTCTTTACAAGGCATAGTTAATATCTTAGGGGTACTTCAAAAAGTCAAGGACTTATATTCCCTATTTTTAATAGGTTTAAAACGTTAACGTGTCGAATCCTTTAAAAAAACTTGCTGGTCAAACCGTGGTGTACGGTTTGGGAACAATTTTGCCACGGCTTTTAAATTACCTCCTTACACCAATTCTTACACGGCAGTTTTTACCCGCTGAATATGGTATAAACAGCGTGTTGTTTTCATACATTTCTTTTATGAATGTGGTTTTTACTTTTGGCATGGAAACTACGTTTTTTGCCTTTTATTCGAAGTTTGAAGACAAACATAGAGTTTACAGTACGGCGGTAATTTCTTTGCTCATGTCCTCCGTTGTATTAAGCATTTTGCTTTTTAGTTTTTCTCCATTGATCTCAGATTTTTTGTCGAAGCCTAATGCTTATTATTCTATAAACTTTATCAGTTGGTGTATTCTCATTTTAGCCATCGACGCTATTACGGTAATTCCTTTTGCTAAAATGCGGGCCGAGAACAAGGCCATGAAATTCTCTTTACTGAAATTGCTTAATGTGGTAATTAATTTTAGCCTCACGATTTTTTTCGTTCAGGTATGTAAAAGTGCATACGATCACCAGGAGGATAATTTTCTTGCTCATTTTTATAATCCTGAGATTGGAATTGGGTATGTGTTCCTTGCAACGCTGATCGCAAACTTTGTTACTCTGATTTTAGTAAGCAGGCAGTTGTTTTCGATCAACCTCAGCCTTGATACTACTCTTTTGAAAGAAATGCTGAGGTATACCTGGCCCTTAATTATTCTTGGGCTGGCTGGGATGGTAAATGAAACCCTCGACAGAATTATTCTGGGGGAGCTGGTTCCGGACGAATCTCAGGGTCAAATTGATCAGGGGATTTATGGCGCCTGTTACAAAATAGCGATCCTGATGACCATTTTTATACAAGCATTTCGTTTCGCGGCCGACCCTTTCTTTTTTGGAAAATCGAAGGAAAAGGATTCTAAAAAGACCTATGCCCTCGTGATGAAATATTTTGTCATCTTCTGTCTTTTAATCTTCCTGGGAACACTGATGAACCTCGACTGGATAAAGTACCTGGTTGATGAACCATATTGGGAAGGCCTTAAAGTAGTACCCATACTTTTGCTTGCCAATCTTTTTTTGGGCGTGGTATATAATCTGGCCATCTGGTATAAGTTAAGCGGACAGACAAAATACGGCGCGGTCATATCTATATTCGGCGCCATTATAACAGTGCTAGTAAATATTATCTTCGTTCCGAAATATTCGTATATAGCTTGTGCCTGGGCAACCTTAGGCGCTTATGGCGGCATGATGCTTCTTTCTTATTTTCTTGGCCAGAAGAACTTCCCAATTAAATATAACCTCAGGGCGATTACCGTTTATGGTCTTGCGGCATTTACCCTGTATGGCATATCCCGAACTTACGCCGGTATGGAAAGTGTAATCCTTAAAGTTGTTTTGAATAATTTGTTGATAGTCCTTTTTGTATGGCTGATTTATAAATTGGAAATTAATAACCTGAAAAAATTGAATTCCAATGTCGGTACTAACGATCAAAGTAATAAATCAGTCTGAACACGCACTGCCGGAATATGCCACAGAACATGCGGCCGGACTGGATCTAAAGGCAAGTCTTAAAGAACCGGTAGTTTTAAAACCACTGCAAAGACAACTTATACCAACAGGACTATTTATTGAATTACCCGTTGGATTTGAAGCGCAGATACGACCTAGAAGCGGTTTGGCTTTTAAAAACGGTATTACCGTGCTTAACTCTCCAGGTACAATTGACGCGGATTATCGTGGCGAAGTAAAAGTTCTGCTTGTAAATCTTTCCGATACGGATTTTACGATCCAGGATGGAGAACGCATCGCACAAATGGTAGTTGCAAAACACGAGCAAATAGATTGGTACGTGGTTACTGAATTGCAGGATTCAAAACGGGGAACCGGAGGTTTTGGAAGTACAGGGAAAAGCTAGGATTTATTTGCAGAAGTTTTCTTTCACTTCATAGGCGATCTGTGAACCTGCCGTAATGGCTTTATTGATAATCTCGCAGGCTTTGTCGTTGTCTTTCATGTTCTGGTAGATATAAGCCAAACCCATGTAAGCATCATAGTTTTTTGGCTCCAGCTCTATTACCCTGGAATAATCTTTTGCGGCCTCTGAGTAATTGCCGGTATATTCGTACCAGTATGCACGAGAATAATACGCTTTGGCATAAGCCGGGTTGATGGCAATACAGGCCGTGAGATCTTCTATTGCTGAAAGATAATCTTCTAGAAGGCCTAAAACGATTGATCGGTTATATAAGGCCTTAATGTTTCTAGGATTTTCTTTTAAAACCTTGTTGAACGATTGTATACTTTTTCCATAATTGTCACTGGCAAAGTGGAGCAGCCCGTTGAGATAGTGTACCTCGTAGAAAGTAGGATAACCTGAATACAGTTCCGAAGTTATTTTCCGCGCCTCAATAAGATTTTCTTTTTTTAAGTAAATCAATCCCCGGTAAAACAAAGCACTGTCCTTATAATAGCTCGCGTTGCGGCAGGAATCCAGAATCTGCAGGGCGGGACTGTAATCGTCTGATTCAAGCAGCGCCCTAACCCTTTCAAAAGCGGATTGAGCTTTGCCTAAAAATGAAAATGCAAGGAACAGATATGTGTAAACCAATTTCATTCTAATAACTCATGGTTGGACATTTGGCGATGGAATGCCTTCCCGTTAAAATATTACTCATACCCAAAGGGGTGACTCCTACCATAATTTCGAAACTGTTTCTCGCGGCATATCGAAAGGCATTAACAGGATAAGAATAGGCAAAGCCCGCCGTAACATTTTGTAAAAAACGAATCTGGAGAATGCCACTTGCAAAACTCGTATTACGTATTCCTACGCCAAGCCCTACACGATTTGCGTAGTAAAACAAGATGCTCACGTCGGCAACTGGCGGGCTCATGATTGGTGTATTCACTGCGATGGATGGCATCATGAGCAAATGTTCACTTAATGTGATCATGTGACCATATTCAAAATACAAAGAGGGACGCAAACGGGAAGGGCTTCCGATTTTTCGTCCTTTAAAATCCTGAAGTTTGTTTATCGTAATTTGTCGCGCTGAAAAACCGACAAAGAATTTTTTGTCGCTAAGCCTCACACCCGGAATGATATCAGGGTATACCGTTACAGCATTTCGATTGTTTTGGACCGCAGGATCGTTTTGATCAAATGCAGCTACCGACCGCTGATACCGCCTGGCGCCGACCATAACGCCAAGAGATACAACCATTCGTTTGTGGATCAGGTAATGTTTGGTATAACTGCCATAAACTCCGGAATTGGTCATTAATCCACTGTCATCCAGGTCAACATAAAGCCCGGCATTTTGCCAGCTCTTGTAACTCCTTGGCGGACGGATGGTATAGGAAAGATTGAAAAAATTTTGTTTCGGAGCGTTGTCCATTCCGAGCCACTGGCGGCTGGTGCCCAGGATATAATTTATTTCCTGGTTTATATCGAGGCCGGAAGCCGCTGGATTCAGCCCCGCCTTGTTAAATGTGTACTGAGTATACATAGCCGTTTGTTGCGCGGTACCAAAAAAAACGCACCAGAGAGAAATAACGACTAAACAGACCTTTTTATTCATTTAAACTGATAATTCCCCACATCCTTCCGGTAATGCCTTTATCCCGCCGATGGCTGTAAAAATCCGGCTCAAATGTGCATCGTTCCATGGCCCAGGTGTTCTGTGCAGGAATATTATACTTATGCAAAATAAACAAATTACAACGTACCAGGTCAATTTTATTTTCAGTGAGATATTTTTCGGGAAAACCCGCATTTCTGAACTCATCGGTTACTTCGGTGCCAACTTCGAAATTATCGCGGCAAATTCCCTGACCGATGGCAACATGAATATTCTCCGTTTTTGCTCCCATACGACACATTGCCTCAACGGTTTTTCCCGCAATTCCGCCAACAGTTCCTCGCCAGCCGGCATGGGCTGCGCCAATTACTTTATTCACAGGATCGTGAAACAATAAAGGATAACAATCAGCAATACTTATGGCAAGGATTTCGCCAGCATTGTTACTTACCAGAGCATCACCTTCCTGTGGCTGTGAACCCGGTATACAAACCGTATTTCCGTGAACTTGTTTTAGGGTGTGGAGTTGCCCGGAATCAAGACCCAGGGCTTTGAGTGCCAATTCACGATTTGTTTGAATGTTAGAGCCCTCGTCTAGTGAACCGCCTAAATTCAAAGAGGCAAAGGCCCCTGTTGAGATACCTCCATGGCGTGTGGAGAATCCGTGCGTACACCGAATATTCGGGGCTTTCAGCCACATGTTAACTGATATAGCTCAATTTCATCATGTTTGTACGCCCCTTTTCTTTCATAGGCATACTGGCTATATTTATTACAAGGTCATCGTTTTTTACGAGCCCTTCCCTTTTAATGTATTGTTTAAGATCGTCAATGGTTTGGTCTGTACTTTCATACTTATCGTAGTAATATCCACGCACTCCCCAAACGAGACTTAATGTGGTAAGCAAAGCACGATTGTCTGTAAATATAAGGATCGGAGCCTTAGGGCGGTGACTAGACAATTTAAAAGCAGTATAGCCGCTGTTAGTCATGCTGATAAGTGCCTGTGCGCCTGCATGATGAGCCAATGAACACGCGTTATAACAAATGCTATCTGTAATGTAGGTGATTGTTCTTATTTGTGGCGTATGTTCCTTGTAGTAAATGCTATCGAGATCTTCTACTTCGGTAATAATCTTGCGCATAATTTCGATAACCTTTGCAGGATATTTACCTACAGAAGTTTCCGCGCTTAACATTACCGCATCCGCACCATCCATCACGGCATTAGCAACATCGTTCACTTCTGCGCGCGTTGGAGTGTAACTGGTAATCATACTCTCCATCATCTGAGTCGCTATAATTACAGGTTTTCCAATCTCAATACACTTTGTAACAATCATCTTTTGGAGCAGTGGTACTCTTTCCATTGGAAGCTCTACACCAAGATCGCCACGCGCCACCATTATGCCGTCCGTAATATCAATAATGTTGTCAATTTCCTTAATGGCTTCAGGTTTTTCAATTTTTGCAATAACGCGGGAGCGTTTACCTTTTGCGTGAATAATATCCTTGAGCTCAACAATGTCTGTTACGCTTCTCACAAACGATAGGCCTATCCAGTCGAAGTCCTGCTGCAGAGCAAAATCGAGATCACGCAAATCTTTTACCGTTAAACAAGGCAGGGAAATTTTGGTATTTGGAAGGTTTACGCCTTTTTTGGAAGTAAGCATGCCACCAACTTTAATCCTGCAACGCACTAAGTCTTTACCGTTCGTTTCAAGAACTTCTAAGTGGATTTTTCCATCATCTATCAACACTGTTTCCCCAACCTTTACATCCTGCGGAAATTGAGGGTAAGTGATATAGATCAGGTGAGCGTCTCCTTCCGTTTCTTTGGTGGTAATATCAATCAGTTCTCCTGTAACCAGTTCAGCCCCTTTGTCTTTCATCACGCCGATACGGAGTTTAGGTCCCTGCAAATCTGCAAGAATCCCCACGTGCCTGTTTAGTTTTTTATTCAGTGAACGGATGTTCTCGACAGTCTTCATAACAGCATCATAATCGCCGTGAGAAAAATTAATGCGGCATATATCAAGCCCTTCATTAAACATTGCTTCCAAAACAGCAATATCTGATGTTGCCGGGCCCATTGTTGCGACAATTTTAGTCCTGTTGAATCGTTTCTTCATACCGATGAATCAAAAGCTTAAAGTTAAAAAAAGGAATGAAGGATAAAAATGCCTGTATGTTATTTAATTTACAGGCTCACTGTTTCCAGCTGTATTTGCAGTCCGCACAAACATGTTCTCTCCCTCCAAACAGGACAAATCCTTTCTTTTTGTAAACGTTTGTCGATTCGCACTCCGGACAGTAAACAAGCACTTTTTCGAAGCCTGTTTTTAGCTCTTCGGGAACTACTGTTTTTGTTTCTTCTTCCATTTTTTTAAGAAC
The DNA here is from genome assembly GCA_016788025.1 of Bacteroidia bacterium. GTDB lineage: Bacteria > Bacteroidota > Bacteroidia > B-17B0 > Aurantibacillaceae > Aurantibacillus. The sequence continues at coordinate 9,145 of JAEUTM010000624.1, read as the reverse complement.
GATCTTTGCGTGGGCCAGGTCTTTTTCAAACACTTGCACGTCAAGTCCGCCTACTGCATTTGATAAAAATTGTTGTGTGGAAAGCGTGTGTTCGTTTTTAATAAAACTTTTTATCCCCTCCGCTTCAAGCTTTGCTACCAGCAGGTAGGTTTCTGTATTGTAAGTATAGGTAACAAGTGTTACGAGTTTTTCAGACATAAAGGCCCGTATTTAATTTTCTAATGGTTCGGAATCAACTTGAGGACCTGCTTCTACATTTCTAAATAGCAGAATGGCTGCAACCTGTAATAGGGCGAGAATACAGAAGGAAAGCAGTTCTTTGATAGCCACCACAATAAAAAAGATGATATTCATGTTTGGTATAAAGCTGAAGCCAAAGTAAAAGATTTCATTAGTCAAGAGCTGCACAAAGAAAGCAATCAGAAGTATCACAACGCTTTGCAAATAAATGGTCCCCATTTTTCCCGAAGTAAGCTCGTATATCTTTTTCAGAGCATCTGATATTCCTATCTCATCCCTCACCGATACGTAAAGTGCAGAAAAACCAAAATAGAATAAGGGAGGGAAAAATATAAGAGGTAAAAGATAGGCGGAAATCCAGTTTGTTTCGTTTCGCGCGTATACACTAAGGGTCTGAGTGTCTTCCAAAGCAATCATTTTTCCCAGATAAGAATTCAGATAGTTAATCGCAGTGTATACTAAATAGAGAATTAAAAAATTTAAAATGTAAGTGTTTAAACCAGCACCGAAGCTTTTCTTAAAAACAGAATAAAGGATTCTTCCAGGCTCAGATTTATGTTCATTTCGGAGTAGAACTGTCCTGTTTACCACCCAGGTTAACATTAGCAAAGACAAAACAAGAAGTAAAGAATTTAAGACAACAAGAAGATACACGTGTTTTGATACATGATTTTTCAAGTAAAAAATATTTTCAACTCTTGGACTTGCATTAAAGAAAAAAGGAGCGCTCAGGTAACAGATGAGTAATAACGGAAACGAATAAAACCACAAAGCTTTAAAAAGCAGTTTGTAGTCGGATTTCAAATATTCGCGAAAGTCTTCTGTAACACCGGAAGGGCTTTGGGTTTCCTTAACGTTTGGAACGTCGTCCAGATCATCATCTAACATAGAATTGGGTGCTTGGTACCCATTAAAAATACAAAAATCAGGGACAAATAAAAACCCGGCCTGAAACCGGGTTTATCAACTAAATGCTATGCGTGATTTATTTGCGTTTCATTGCTTTTTCAGCAGCTTCCACAATATTGATCGTATCAAGACCGTATTTTGTCATGAGTTGATCTGGCGTGCCGCTTTCTCCGAAAGAGTCGTTTACAGCAACAAATTCCTGAGGTGTGGGTTGCTTACGTGACAGAAGTTGCGCAACAGAATCACCAAGACCACCGTTCATTTGATGTTCTTCCGCGGTAACCACACATTTGGTTTTCGCAACAGATTTCAAAATGGCTTCTTCGTCTAATGGTTTAATGGTATGAATGTTAATGATTTCAGCGCTGATCCCTTTTTGAGAAAGAGCTTCACCAGCTTCAATGGCTTTCCAAACGAGATGACCTGTAGCGATGATCGTTACATCAGTTCCTTCGTTAAGCATTACTGCCTTTCCAATTTCGAATTTCTGGTCTGCAGCCGTAAAGTTGGGAACAGTTGGTCTTCCGAAGCGGAGGTATACCGGACCATGATGTTTTGCAATAGCAATTGTTGCGGCTTTGGTTTGATTATAGTCGCAAGGATTGATAACAACCATGTGGGGCAACATTTTCATCAGACCGAGATCTTCAAGGATCTGGTGAGTAGCACCGTCTTCCCCAAGAGTAAGGCCGGCATGAGAAGCACAGATCTTTACGTTTTTTCCTGAGTACGCAATACTCTGGCGGATCTGATCATAAACGCGTCCGGTACTAAAGTTTGCAAAAGTTCCGGTAAACGGAATTTTACCACCAATTGTAAGGCCTGCCGCAATTCCCATCATGTTTGCTTCTGCAATACCCACCTGGAAAAAGCGCTCCGGGTGATCTTTCTGAAAAGCATCCATTTTTAAGGAGCCGGTAAGATCTGCACAAAGAGCCACTACATCTGGGTTGGTTTTTCCAAGCTCAGATAAGCCTGCTCCGAATCCTGAACGTGTGTCTTTTTTTTCGGTATAGGTATATTTTTTCATGCGCTGCTGCGTTTTTTCAGAGCGCTAATCTAATAAAAAGCCTTGGTACGGCCCATTTCACTTTGCAGGGAATTATAAAAAAAGAAGCTTGAGTTTCGAACAATAGACGGATTCTACGTTTCTGGTTCTATGTTTCAAGTCAAAAAGCTCAGATCCTTAAAAAAGTTTTATCGTGAGGGGAGCTCCTGATTTTACTTCAAAGTTTTTTTCCACGCTCTTAAGGGTTTCTTTCGAAAATTCAAGACGAAATACCACTTTATATTTTCCAGGCTGAAGGTAAATTACTTCGTTGGTCAGTCCGGGGTTAAGATTACAGACCCAGCTAACCGTTTTGCCATCGTCAACGTAAATGCTTCCGAAACCCGTGCCCGATTTATTAAAAAGCACATTTCCACTGGTAGGAATCTTTATGGTGTTGGTGCTACTCTGTTTAACTTCAACGTCTTTGAGGTAAATCCTTGGTAATGTCAGAACTTCCAGGTCGTATTTTCCCACGATGTATTTTTCTGTCTTTCCAAAGTCCTGGATGTTGAGCGTTTTCATGTCGGAACCTTTTCTTACAACCGTAGTGGGATAGTAGTTGTTGATGGCACCATCGAGTTCAAGCCTGAGGTAGCCCTGGGGCGCATCCACCGGGATTACATTGTGTTTCCCTTTGATAATGGAAATGTTCTTTTTTTCCTGGGGAGGAAGTGTGTGCACAGTAAGATCGTATTTCAAATCAGGGTTTAGAACAAGAGTGTCCGGATTTCCGCGATTGTTAATGGTATGTACGTAATTGTATTTTACTTTGTCTGTTCCGGCCTCATAAAATGTCATGTCTACATCCGTTTCTGTGGGTTTTTTGTTTATGTCAAGCAAATCTACCTGAACAGTGGTTTGCGAAAGTGCTTCTGTTAAAACGAGAGTGAGAACGTCTTTAAAATTTGCTTCGTTGCTTACATCATAAAACTTACCCATGCAGGCAAAAACGTCTGCAAACTTTACATCAAGCCCCACGCCGATTACAAAAGGACGAATAAAAATCCCCTTACGCTGAAGCTCAATACTTACCTGGCAGGGATTGCCACCGCACTCCTCTATACCGTCGGTAATTAGGATGACAATGTTCCTGCAATTGTTACAAGGTGTAAAATCGTTTACAGATTCGCCGAGAGAATAGGCAATGGGGGTTGTGCCAAGAGGCTCCAGCCGAAGAATACGCTGTTTGATTTTAAGAGCATTACTTTTTGCGTCGGCAAAAGGCACCTCCAGCTTCGTGTCTTTACAGTTTCTTTCAGGCTTAAAAAAGGTTGTGTGGCCGTAACATCGGAGAGCGAGCTGTAGATTGGGGATGTCTTTGAGGCTGTCGAGAAACTCCGACATTACTTTTTTTGCAACTTCAATTTTAATGTTGCTGTTCCATGGCGCGTACATGCTGTACGAATCATCGAAAATAAAAAGAATGCGGTTGGTGACCTGGGAATTAAGATTTGCGAAACCAGAAGTTAGAAGTAAGAATAAAAAAAGAAATTTGCGCTGTGTCAACATAATTTAAATCTTAATTCTAAGTTCTAAGATATAACTTAATAATCCGCTTCGGTTACAGGAAGCTGAGCTATTGCTTTTGCAAGCTGCTCATCGTTCGGGGCCGATCCATGCCATTTGTGGGTTCCCATCATATAATCAACTCCCATACCCATTTCGGTTTTCAGGAGAATCATTACTGGTTTACCTTTTCCGGTAAAAGTTTTAGCGGTATTCAGAACATCAATCACATCTTTAAGCGCATTTCCATTTGCACACTCAAGAACAGTCCAACCAAACGCTTCAAATTTCGCTTTTAAGTTGCCGAGTGGAAGAACTTTATCTACATCTCCGTCAATTTGGCGACCGTTGTAATCAACAGTAGCGATGTAATTGTCTACTTTATTGGCTGCCGCATACATTGCAGCTTCCCAGATCTGCCCTTCCTGTAACTCACCATCGCCATGCAGACTGTATACGAGCGTGTTATCTTTATTTAATTTTTTCGTAAGGGCAGCACCGATAGCAACACTCATTCCTTGTCCAAGAGAGCCACTCGCAACGCGAACACCAGGAAGACCTTCGTGAGTGGTTGGATGTCCCTGTAACCTTGAATTAATTTTACGGAACGTTTTGAGTTCATCAACAGGAAAATAACCAGAGCGCGCAAGGGTGCTGTAATATACCGGGCTGATGTGTCCGTTACTTAGAAAGAACAGATCTTCGCCTTTCCCATCCATGGTAAAATTCTTTGGATCATATTTCATCACGGAGCCATAAAGGGCTACAAAATATTCCACACAACCCAGAGAACCACCGGGATGCCCTGAATTCACCGCGTGAACCATTCTTACAATATCGCGACGGATTTGACCGCAGCGTTTAACCAAGCTTTCCAGATTACTCATAGATTATTCAATTTTCAGGGGAGAACAGTCTCCGAGGCGCAAAAATAACATACGGGCGCGGCTCTAGCAGCCTTATGTTAATAATAATAATAGTATGTTAAAAACTATGATTTTTTACAAGTGCGGATTAGCCGAATGCCCTAGGAGATTAGTATATTTGCGTCCTTTATGAGCACCCCGAAAATAGTGTTTTTGTTACTTCTGATGGCTGGTTTTTTATCCTGCAAAAAGAATAAACAGGAAGAGCCTGCACCCACACCTGAGCCCGTTAAAACAGGCACTCTAAACATCAAGGTAGAGTTGTATGATTCTCTCGGCCAGCGTGAAACAGACGCATCGGATATCAAGGTAAGTCTCGCGCCTCTTACGCAGAACATGGTTACAAATTCAGAAGGCCTGGCTACTTTCACCGAGCTTAAATACGGTGATTACTTTCCCACGCTCCAGAAATACTGGTATGAAGGGGTGCCTGCCAAATACAGTCTTAACGCCTCAAGCTCGACAGCAGTGATGCCTTTTGCAAAATATTCTCAATACAGGCTTATGAATATGGGCGGGCAAGTGGTTAATAAGGATTCAGTTGTCATTTCTTATCATCTCACGAAACCTGTTCCTGCCGATAAACCGTGTAAACTGGCCGTAATAACCAACACTTCATCTGTAAGCCCTTTTGACTTCATGTCAGTTGATATTGTTACAAATAACCTGCAGGATGTGAACAAGCAAAACATTGCGAAATTACCGGGGGTTAAGAATTTCCTCAGTTCAATTAAGGATTCAGCTGTATTTTACGTCGATGTGATTCCGGTTTCTTATGGAACCTACTACAGCAACCTCACTCTTAAAACAATTCTTCTCGGCCGTAATCCTTCTACTAACAATAACCTGCCGCTGAGGAAAAACTGGTAAATCTAAAATCAATAAAAATTAAATAAAAGAATATGGCTTTGAAATGTGGGATCGTTGGCTTACCGAATGTGGGGAAGTCTACTTTGTTCAACTGCTTAAGTAATGCTCAGGCGCAAGCGGCGAATTTTCCGTTTTGTACGATCGATCCGAATGTTGGAACGACTACAGTTCCAGACGAAAGGTTGAATAAACTATCTGACCTGGTGAAACCTCAGAATATTGTTCCAACAACGGTTGAAATAGTTGATATCGCAGGACTTGTAAAAGGTGCCAGCAAAGGAGAAGGCCTTGGAAATAAATTTCTTGGGAATATCCGTGAGTGTAATGCAATTCTACATGTGTTACGTTGTTTCGATGACGACAACGTTGTGCACGTGGATGGAAGAGTGGATCCGGTGCGTGATAAGGAGATCATCGATACCGAACTTCAATTGAAAGACCTTGAGAGTGTGGAGACGAAGATCAAAAAATTTGAAAAGCTTGCGAAAGCTGGTAGCGACAAAGAAGCGGTAAAAACTTTTAACGCCCTTAGTAAGGTAAAAACAGCCCTCGAAAGCGGTCAATCTGCAAGAGCAGCCCAGCTTGAGGAAAATGAGTTGCCATACATTGCGGATCTGCACCTACTCACCATAAAACCTGTTCTTTATGTTTGTAATGTGGACGAAGCTTCCGCAAAAACAGGTAACAAACATGTGGAAGCAGTTAAGGCGGCTGTGAGGAATGAAGACGCAGAGATCTTAATTATTACTGCCCAGATGGAGAGTGAAATTGCCGCCCTCGAAACTTACGAAGAAAAACAAATGTTCCTGGCGGAAATGGGTCTTGATGAGCCAGGAGTAAATAAGCTGATTAAAGCTGCATACAAACTGCTTAAACTCGAAACATATTTTACAGCCGGCGAAAAAGAGGTAAGAGCATGGACAATTACCAAAGGCATGAAAGCGCCTCAGGCTGCGGGAGTGATCCATACTGATTTCGAAAAAGGGTTTATCAAGGCTGAAGTGATCGCTTACAAAGACTTTATTAGTTTAGGATCAGAATCGGCCTGTAGAGACGCTGGAAAACTTCGTATAGAAGGCAAGGAATATGTGGTGAACGATGGAGACGTGATGCACTTCCGTTTCAACGTTTAGGCCCAAAAAGCCCTACAAATTTTTATAGATGCTGGTAAAAAGCTCTCCAACGGCTTTAGAATCGTACCTGCCCTTCAATTGCTGAGAAATTAGCTTGTTGTCGTATTTTTTATTGCAACAAAGCATTATTTTTTCTTTCCAACTGGTGATGTTATTTTCTGCAATCTCGCCGTTTGTGTGATTGATCACTTCCAACGCAATTCCAACCGGACTCACCACGCTTGGTAAGCCGCACATCAGAGCTTCTGCTATTACCACAGAAAACGTTTCAAAATCAGAACCGTGAAGAAAGATGTGGCTGGTGTTAAATTCCCTGCATAATTGTTTTGCGTTGAGCTGGCCTTTGTATTCTATTTCGAAATTATAAGCAGAGTCCTTTATTTTTGGGATTTGTTCCCCATCACCAATCATTACCATTTTAAAGTCGTTGAGTTTATTTTCATTCTTCAGCTGACGAAGCGCTTCAAGGAAATAAAAAGGATTTTTAAACTGACCCCAATGTGCGGCTGCTACAAATGTGAGCTGTTTGTTTTTCAGAATGGTCTCATCAAAGTAAAACTCGCTTGTGTCTATAATATTCGGAACAATATGTATTTTATGGCTGGAAGAGTATTTTTTAACAGTATCTGCAAGCTGTTCGGACACGACGGTAATAGCGTCAGCCTTATCATAGGTGCGTTTTCCTGAATTGGAATAAAGACTTACGCGGAAGAACTTGTCTAGCTTTGTCCAGTGTTCGGTAATTACAAACCGGCATTTCAGATTTTTTGCCAATCGGCGGGCAACAATGGCACAGGGAAAAATAATGTTAGAATGAATAATCGAAATATTATTTGCGGGAATCAGTTGAGACTTAATGTAAGACTTTAAAAGCAGGTAGTGCAGGGGTAGCAAAAGGAACAAAATCTTATTAAATCTCGACTTCACATCAATCTGGTGCGTCTCGATATTTGCTTCATCCCGAGATACGTTTACGTTTTTGCTAAAAATCCCTGCGCCTTTACTAAAGTGTAGCGATAGAACAATTACTTTATTTTGCAGAGCAATGGCGTGTGCATGCCTTTTTACAAAGATCGCGAAGCTTTGATTGTTACTAGTGGGATACCAATAGGTTAAAAACAGTACGGTTTCGGCTGGCATAGGTCGCAGAAAAGGCAATTTCCGACAAATATATAAATTACATCCGTCTTCCATGGATACCATTAACACAGCCACCTCACTAAAAAAACAAAAATGCCATCGGCTGTAACAATATTTTTTGTTTCTTTCTGTTTGAAATCAAGACTTTAATACCTCAGAATTTCTGAGCAAGGCCAATGGGTGTCATAAAGCGACAAGGGATCAAAAACACAATTATTATCTACACCGGTGTTATCATCGGTGCGATAAGTGTGATATTCGTTCAGCCTTACTTTCTCACCAGCACCGAAGTTGGCTTTACCAGGAATCTTTATAATTTTTCTTTCCTGCTTAGCCTGGCGGTGCCTTTGGGATTACCAAATATCATTATGCGGTTTTACCCTGCGCACAAACATGAGAGCATAGGCAAACATTTTTTAGGATTTGTACTTCTCTATTTGTTTGTTGCTGCGTTACTAACCTTTTTGATTTTTCTTTTATTTAAAAACAGCATCATTGGACTTTACCACGCTGATTCTGAACTTTTTGTCACGTATTTCTATTGTGTAATACCTTTTTCTCTGGCACTGGCTTTTCTTTCCTGCATAACAAATTTCAGTCAGGCTGCTTATAAATCCACAGTGCCGTCGTTTTTATTTGATGTTTGCGCAAGACTTTGTGTTATTCTGGTCACGGTGCTTTACCATTACAGGCTGATCAGTTTCGATGCCTATGTTATATGTTACGTAGTGATTTATGCCTTAGTAAGTTTAATAATTGTTTTTTACCTGCAACATTTTAACCTCATATCGCTTCGTATCCGCTGGCAGGATTTAAAATCACTCGAACTTCGTAAAATGATTCCTTACGGTTTAATGTCCTGCGTGGTTGGTTTTACGGCTTACGGATTAAAAAGCATAGATGCCATTTTCCTGGGCATGACTTCATTGAGCAACGTGGCTATTTACTCTACCGCTGTGTTTCTCGCACTATTTATAGAAGTGCCGCTCAGCTCTGTGGAACGGATAAGCCACGCGCGAATTGCCGAAAATTTTGCTACCGGCAATCTGAAGGAAATTGACAAAATTTATTCAGAGTCTGTAAAATATCTTCTGGTATTTGGTGGACTGATCTTTTTGGGAATGAACGCCTGCGCCAGATTTATTTTTGAATTTCTTCCAGCGGAATATTCGGCAGCAGTTAATCTCGTTTTGATTCTCAGTTTCGGATCCCTGGTCAATATTTCGACCGGCGTGAATAATGCTATTTTGTTTTATTCCAACTACTTTAAAACAGGAGCAGCTGTTCTGGTCGTTTCTTTTCTCGCAGCGGTAATACTCGACGCCTGGCTAATCCCCAAGTACGGTAACACAGCAGCAGCGCTTATCACC
>JAEUTM010000540.1 GCA_016788025.1 Bacteroidia bacterium | reverse complement strand
GAATTCTGCGTAGCATTTAACATTAAAAATAAGGACCATCAGGAAATAGTATTTTTTGATTTTTCTTCGACAACAATTATGGTTAATTGCAAACAGCGCGAATTGTAGTATTCACCGGCGTTTTTGGTATTTTCCACATTTGAGTTAATGATGTAGAAAAATATCTTTGCCGCCACAGAACAGGAAAATTTATGCCCATTAAAATAATTTTAGTCGAAGATCATGACATTGTAAGACAAGGCGTGCGATCCCTTTTAGAAAACGATCCGGAGATAGAAATTGTTGCAGAAGCCACCAACGGCATAGAAGCTCTTGAAATTTGCAGTAAGATGCAGGTAGATGTTGCAGTTATCGACATCAACATGCCAAAAATGAATGGCGTAGACTGCACTCGCATCATGAAAAAACAGTTTCCGGGAATTAAGGCACTTATCCTCTCCATGCACAACGATGAGAATTATTTAGTTGATGTACTACAGGCTGGCGCAGAAGGTTACATCTTAAAAGACTCTTGTAGAAACGAATTAGGCTTCGCAATTCGTAAAGTGAATTTCGGCGGGTTATATATTGATCCCGAATTTACGCTATCCATCCTTGGAAAATACATGTCAGGTGTAAGCAGTGCACGTTATACCGGACCAGCTATTACGGAAGGAGAAATTCAGGTGCTGGATCTTATCGCACAGGGACTTACCAATACACAGATGGCCAACAAACTTTTTATAAGCGTGAGAACAATTGAATCGCGCAGGAAAAAATTGCTGGAAAAAACCGGAACTGTAAACACGGCCACCCTTATGAAATTTGCTTTGAAACACGGCCTGCTTAAATAGGTAGTGCTTCTGTTCCTCATTCTGCGGTTCGTTTGTATATAATAAACGCACATTCAATACAGCATTTACACTGATGCCGAAAGGCTTTATGTAAGCGTTAAAAACGGTCTTATGTATTGAAGGTCTTATTTATCAGCAATTTGAACCAGGTATCAATTTCCGCCGGCAGGTCCCGCTCGCCGATGGCATACTGTTGCATATAACAAACAGCGTAAATCACCTACATACAATCTGCGGTTTCACTCACCGCAGCGATCCGGGACCTGTAAAAAGGTTCCGGATTTTGTTGCGAATGGAATGGCATTGATGGCGTACCTGGAGTAACGATATTATATGCTTCAAAGTGGTTGAACGGGGTAATTATTACTATAGATACGCTTGTTTTAAAACTCCCTTCAACATATTCTTTTTAACCGGCTTCCTGGCTTTAAAATTGAACAGACTTACACAGAAGAAAAAAGTTGTTCGTTTAAGATTGCTGCATTTTTTGCGAACTACACAAAACAACAGATCAGGGCGGGGAATCAGGGTGAATTGGAAAAATGTTTTCAGTTAGCCGGCCGGTTACTACGCAATTTGCCGGACTCATTTCTACTGGTGAACCTGAAAAGGAACAGGAACCGGAAGAAGTAACATCTTCAGTTTCTAAACAAAAACCTGATTTCAAAATCAAAGTAAGCGAGGAAAAAGACAGTATTCCGAATTAATACTTACGTAGCTCTAAGGTTCAAATCAGTCTCATACCGCCACCGGTAAATATACGGTAAACTTTGCCCCCTGGCCAGGTTTGCCTGAGGCCGAAATAAATCCCTTGTGATTTTCAACAATCTTTTTACAAAGTGCGAGACCAATACCGGTACCAGCATAGTCCTGCTTTCCATGCAGACGCTGGAATAAAGCGAAGATAACTTTGTCGTATTGTTGTTCGAAGCCAATGCCATTGTCTTCAAAACTTATGCTGTAATACTTTCCATCTGCCAGCGTTTCCGGTGCCTGTGCAATTTTATCCTTGTTTACTGTTTTAGAAGAAATTTTTATAACAGGGTCTTTCATACAAAACTTGAGAGAGTTGCTAATCAGGTTAGCAAACAATTGTCCCAGTTGAATCCGTCGGCCAATCACAACCGGCAGATATTCGGAAACAATGCTGGCTTTTTTGTCACCTATAAGCAGTTCAAAATCCTGTTTTATATCAGCAAGTACTTCATTGAGGTCCACAGCCTGCCGATCAGTAACATCGCTACGATACTTTGATAAGCGACTATACTCCAAAAGCGACCTCACAAGTTCCGCCATCCGATGTGCCGAAGCGTCGAGTTTTGAAAAATAACGCTTTACGAAATCCTTGTCGTCAATATGTTCCTGAATAATGCCGGCAAAAGTCTGGATTTTACGAAGAGGTTCCTGCAGATCATGGGATGCAATATAAGCAAACTGTTCAAGCTCTTTGTTCTGCATTTCAAGTTCAGCGTTATAAGCTTTGATTTGCTCGTCAGCCGCTTTCTTGTCACTGAGGTCTCGGGTCACTTTGCAGTAACCGATAACATTGTTATGATCGTCGTGCACAGCGGTAATAGTAATGCTGCCCCAAAAACGTGTATTATCTTTTCTTCTCCTCCAGCCTTCGTTTACAGCGCGGCCTTCTCTCTCAGCGATCTGCAGAAGTCGTTGAGGCAAGCTTGTTTCAAGGTCCTCCTCAAAATAAAACACACTGAAGTGCCTGCCAACAATCTCCTGTTCTGTATAACCCTTAATAGACTGTGCCCCTTTGTTCCAATTTTGAATGATCCCTTTTTCATCAAGAATAATAATGGCGTAGTCCTGGATCTCCTCTATCATACGTTGGTAGAGGTTCGTTGCTCTTGCAGCTTCAGCCATTTTTGTTTCAGTTCGCATTTTACTGATATCCAATCGCCTCCTGGCCGATTCCGAAAATTTTCGATAATGTTATTTTTAGTTCAGATACTTTTGCAGGCTTAACAATAAAATCATTCGCGCCAAGCTCCTGACTTTCTTTTACAGAACGCGGTTCTGCTGTAGTAGAGTACATAAAAACCTTCGAATTATTTAAGCGGGTAATTTCCTTTATTTTCCTCAGGCATTCGATACCATTCATTTTCGACATATTCATGTCTATAAACATATAGTCCGGCAAATAACTTGTTTGATTAGACAACATAAACAGCGCGTCAACGCCACTATCCACCGTTGAACAAGTTATATTCGCTCCAATTTCTTTAACACACCATTTAAAAATATCCTGGTCATCAATATCGTCGTCAATTAAAAGGCAGTGTTTAAAATTCTCCATAAAAGTATAGCAATACGGTAATCGGAAGAACCACCCGTATCTAGTAAATATAGAAACTCTCAGGGATTTAAACAATTAAAAAAGCCCTGAAACCCTTGTAAAATCGGGTTTATACTGAATGGTATAGTGTTTTAACGTTGAAACTATTCCACAACGTCAGGCAAATAATTTAAATTTATATTATAAAGGAGATCCTCATTATTTTGGCCGTCTTTATTCTTCATGCATTTGATAGTCTCTATGAATGTTCACATGAATCATGTAAAGAGGATAAACAGTACAAAAAACAAATTATCGCCTTAACAAGCGCAGGTAGAAGCCCTGGATGGTAGCATTACGGTTCACAGTGTTCCAGGACAGGGAGCAGAGTTCAGGATCACCTTGCCATTGAACTAAAACCCTAAAACGGAGATCTTATTCCAGTTTTCTTGTAGGGAATACTACTTCAAATTTTGCACCAGCGCCCAGATCGGAATCTACGTGAATTGTTCCATTCAGGGTTTCTACAATTTTTGAAACAAGATAAAGCCCCAGGCCCTGCCCGTCTGAAATAATATTGGCTTTATAAAAAACTTTAAAAATATCGTTTAAATATTTCCGGTCAATACCCCTTCCATTATCGGAAACTTTAATCCGAAAGTCCTCTTCAGATCCTTTAATTTCAATTACGGCAAGTGCGCCGGTATGCCTTCTGAATTTAATAGCATTAGAGATTAGATTCGTAAGCAATATCTCGAGGCTTTTACGATTACTCAATACGGGATGATCGTTCTGAATCTTAGTCCGAAAACTAACCTGTGCAAAGCCTTCTGTATCACTTAAAGCAGATAGGCAATTATCCAAAAGTGATTGCAGGTTGATCTGCTCGTAAACGATGTCTTGTCTTACAATTTGGGTGTACATTCCTATTTTTTGGAGCAAAGCATCCTGACTTTGAATGCTGGCCTCCAGTTTGTCGGCAATTTCGTTAATTAGTTTTTTATCGTCTACCGACCTGATAAGATTCACAAGGCCCAGACCATTACAAATAGGAGTTCGTAATTCATGCGAAACGCTGTACAGGAAACGATCCAGGTCGGTGTTTATTTCAAGAATCTT
>JAEUTM010000518.1 GCA_016788025.1 Bacteroidia bacterium | reverse complement strand
GTACTTATAGAGCCAGTACACAATATGGAAAGGGAATGGAGCCAGTACAAGAAACACAAAATAATTCGAATAATTTACCCACTTATACTGCGCGGTCTGAATCATAAGGACACTTATCATCAAAAAAACATAAGCCAGAAGTGGTTTCAGACTAATGACGGTTTTCATTGCCATCTGAAATTGTTCCTGAGTTTTAATCCTGTTCATGGTGTCCTTATAAAATCCTTGCCTGCTTTCAAGAAAATAAAGCACAGAGCAAAGGATAGTTCCAATAAGAAAAGGAATTATTAAGGTGAATTTATTACCGTAACCATCGATTTCATTTTTTAAATTAAGATGATTAGGAATTCTGTAGGGTAATTTAACGAGTGCGAAAATCAGAATAATGGCATTCATTATAAAAAGACCCAAGGTTAACAGATCCATAATTCGATCCATCTTGTCTTTGTTATGCTTAAAATCTTCCAGGTTCTGCACGGATCAAATTTACATTTTGAGAAAGGTTATGTCAATTTTTTAACAACTCTTGCCGGGTTGCCGACTGCCATGGAATTGGGAGGAATGTTTTTCGTTACCACAGCGCCTGCTCCTATGATGGAGCCGTTACCGATGCTCACTCCTGGACAGATGATGGCTCCACCACCGATCCAACAATCATCGCCAATAAAAATTTCTTTTGCCAGTCCTTTGGATTTCCTGTCATTCGTGTTGTTTGGATGTGTTGTGGCATATATCTGAACGGCTGGTCCAATTAAGACGCGAGAACCGATGGTTATTTTAGCAGCGTCTAGAACTACACAATTTACATTAAAGAAAACGCGCTTACCACAATGAACGTTATAGCCATAATCACAATAAAAAGGAGCTTCCACATGAATATCCGGACTGGCATTCGGGAGAAGTTGAGATAGTATTTCCCTGTCTCCCCGTTTTTCTCCGAAATTAAAAAGACCTTGCAGTTCCTTAGCTTTTTTTCTTTCTTCTACCAAGTCGGGGGAGAAAGGCGAATAGAGTTCGCCTGAGAGCATTTTTTGTTTTTCGGAGGTCATAAATTATTGCTTGGTCAAAAATAAGTATTCTTCCCGCACCATTATCTTTGTTTTGTTACGTTTTGCTACGTTTGGGTTAGTGCGGTGGCAAATGGCGATTTGGTGCGAACCCGCATTTTTCGTTAAATGGGTTACCCATTTAACAACAAACAGGAAAAATGCAGGTTGGCAAATCGCCTTGATTTTTTGGTTACTTTTTCATCTAAGGAAAAAGTGACATTAAAAATTTTAAACCTTACAAAGACAGCTATTGGGATTTAGTCACTGGGAAAGTTTTATGAGAGTTTATCTTGCACAACAGTAGCAAGAAGTCACAAATTTTAAAGCCTATACGCCAATCCCAACGACAGATAAATATTATACATTTTAAAATCCATGGCTTTGCTGCTGGATTTTAAGATCGGCTGAAGTCCCCAGGTAAAATTTTCAATAAGCGAAACACGCCCATGGAGATATTGCTGCGCTCCAAGAAGCAAACCATAATCTAATCTATTTTGCTGTGTGCTTAAATCAAATATTGCTTCGTTAATGGTGATCTTTTCCCCTACCGGACTACCATTACGGATATATCCATCATAAACCACTCCGGAAAACTGTGAATGAAACATGTATGCTAAATATCCTCCCAATTTAAATCGGAAGCGCGGATTCATTTTGTAAGCAATGTAAAGTGGAACCAGAACATAGGCGTTCCTGATATCGGTTTTGCTGTTGCCGGAAAAATAACCTTCAAAAGAGCCAGACGAAGAGCCGCTTTGAACGGTGACCTGCGTTCGCATGTAAAGTACTTCGTTTGTTATCGCCATTCCTTTAAAATCTAGCTTTAACCCAAAGCCAAGATTCCAGGATTTACGGAGTTTGTATAAGCCCTCATATCCTGCGGACAAATTTATTCCCGGCGACCACTTTTCAATCTTTCGGACAGTGGCAGGCATTGAAATTGGAGCAGTGGCTCCAATATTAAAACTCAAGGTTGCATTATGTACCCATTTTCGAACCACAGGCAAAGTATCTGTTTGCGCAGAAACACTGAAGAAAAGAGAAAGCATCCATATTGTCAAAACCCTTTTCATCTGTGCTTATTTTCTGGTAATGGTTAATTGATCCACTATTAACTTACTGCCCACCGCACCTGAGTATTCATCACCTTTATAACTTGAAGAAGCTACTATAGCCAACATTAATGGACCTGAAAGATTTGCATTAAACGTATATTCGAAAGGAATTTCAAAATAGGTAAAAGTCGCTTTAGCAGATCTGTCTTTCAAAACTGCTTTCGCAACAATACTATCTGAACTTAAAATATTTTTTCCGTTAAGTCTATTGGAACCCCTGAACAAAACCGCATAAATAGAACAGGAATCTGAAACATTTGGAATAACGTTTCCGGATTTGTCCTGGAACGCTGGTCCCGGGCTATACTTGTAATAACCTTTAAAGACCAGGGCTCTTCCTACAAAAGGCTGACCGAACTCAGTAGCAGAAGGCGGATCAACCAGTGCATTCTGCGAATTAAAATTTCCGTAAAAAATCGATCCTGCAATTAGTTTGATCCCAATAATTTCTGTGATTGGAGTTCCCTTAAGTGTAACCATCTCCGCAGCTTTTGATCCTCCGTAACCATCGGAAACAGATCTGGTAGGATAGAATGACGGGCTTTTTCCCACGCCTGCGATGGCTGCACCAGGATTTCCCGAAGACCAAAGTTGGGTGCCGTCATCTTCCAGGGGAAATTCATATTTATCGTTTTCGTTCTGTGCCCATTTTTCAAAATTAAATTCGTAGTTGCTTATGTTATGAATAACCACCACATCGTAGGTTTTTGAATATTCGCCAGATTCAGATTGTACTGTATACTTAATGTTCTTGTTAAAGTGAATCGAATCTCCGGAAGCCGGGCTAAGCTTGGCACCTTTAGATGTAGTAATCTGCGGAGCAAGCCCTTTTTTAAAAGCTTCATCTGTTAGGTAAAGAGCAATTTTTCTATTGGCCTGATCAATGAACGTTTCACTGACTTTATATTTAGCGTCAAATGTAAAAACTTCAATATCCGCTTCAGGACAAAGTGGCTCTTTTTTAATACAAGAGAAAAAAAACAGAACCATTAAACCTACCAGGCCTTTAGAAACAATCTTCATCTCTGATTTGCGTTAAAACAAATGTACAGAAATTAATGAAGAAGAAAAGCGAAAATAGTCTTAGGAGCTTTGTTTATCTAAGGAATAACCTGCTGAGCATTTTTTTCCTCAAGATCTTCGGGACCAAGCAAGGGCTGCAGGCGCGTTGTAAACTCATTAACCAAATCATCCTGCTGGTAATGCTGTGCCACAAGCGTTAAGTTTTTTAGAATTGCTTTTGCCTGCCTTATGTCGCTTAGGTAAGCATTTCTCCGGTTTGGTTTTTGAACAATGTAAAATTTCAAATCATTCTCATACACATCAAACAGTTTTTTTGAAAGCTTCCTGGCCATTTGCAGATCACCTAGTTCATAAAAAGCAACGCACATTGAATAAATCCGAACATCAAAGGGAACATTTTCATCAGGAATTTCTTTCAGACATTTTTGCAGGACGAGTTTCGCCTTTTCTTTTTCACCCTCAGCAATCAACCCTTCTGCGAGCATGATCATTTGCATCCTCATATTTCCGGCCATCCCTAGACAGGTTTCGTCCAGATAAATTCCCTTTTTGTTCATGCCACCCCACTCAAATTTATTCATGATATTGTCATACATCACTGTAGTATTTACCCTTCCTCCACGGTTAATCTCGTCCTGGTTTTGTTCTATAGGTACCAGCCGATAGGTCAGCCCTTCGGCCTGCAGATATTTTGCGAGACCAAGTGTTACATCATCGCTCATGGCTGTGAAATAAATAGGACGCTCCCAGTTGTTGTGGGCAATCACATCCAGCATCATAATTTCGCTTTTTGTCAAATAGTTCTTACCGCCGAGGTTCCAGGTCATACGCTTCGTTATGCGAGCACTGTCTTTTGCCGATACAACATTATTTTTAAGAACGGTTCCCTTATCTACATCCATATAAAACGAATCCGTGGGAATGATATCGATCAAACCAAAGCCATTGTCTAATTTGGTCGAGGGGTTTTCGTTCATTATTGCAATCAGAGCCTCTGATATTGACATTGGGATCTGGGTTCTATGATCAACCATTGCATATTGCATTTTTTCACCTTCTACCTTTTCCTGTGGAATACTAAAAGGTGCGGGTTTTCCTTCGTAAGCCGCGCGTCTCAATTGTTTTATATGCCAGTCGGTGCTGAGTAAACTCAAACACACCACACGAATGTCGGTTCTGATGCCTTCCACTTCCTGCGCATACCACAATGGAAAGGTATCGTTATCACCATTGGTAAACAAAATAGCATTTGGTGCACAACTTCTCAGGTAGTCGGCCGCGAAGTCCCGGGACATGGTGCGCTGCGACCTGTTGTGATCGTTCCATCCTTCTTTAGCCATTAATCCCGGGACAATCAGGCAGAGTAAAATGGCAAGTATGGCCATCCTGACTGTTTTTTGTTTTTTAGAAATTTGTTCGAAAATAAATATGACGCCGAGGCCAATCCATATTGAAAAGGCATAAAAACTTCCGGGATAAGCATAGTCCCGCTCACGGGGTTGAGATGGCTGCTGATTCAGAAAAACAACGATTGCAATGCCAGTCATGATAAAAAAACAAAGCACAATCCATGCCTTTTTTTTATCTTTTTTGAAATGAAAAAACAAACCACAAAGGCCCAAAAGCAAGGGCAGTGCGTAGTAATGGTTCTCTCCAAAATTATTTTTAAATCGGTATAGTTTTTGGGAAGTGTCAGTATCCAACTTAAAGTCATCAATGAATTTTATTCCGCTCACCCAATTTCCGTCGGTGTTGTTATTTCCAAGTCCCTGAAAATCATTCTGCCTTCCAACGTAGTTCCAGTAAAAATAGCGGAGATACATGTAGTTGATCTGATACCTGAAAAAATAAATCAGGTTGGCAGCCATGGTTGGAATTTCGACTTGTTCGGGTTGACCGTCCCTGCCTTCTGTTACTTTGGTGCGGTGATGCTGATCTACATTTCCCCAGTACTTATATCCTGCCTCGTATTGACGTTGATTACTCCACATGCGTGGAAACAGAGTACAAAACTCTTTTTCATATTTTACTTTTGAGTGTTTTCTTTCATCCAGAACCCGATAGTTTCCTTTTTTCTCGTCTTTTACATAAAGAGGATCCAGGTCTCCAAATTCGCTAACGGGGCGGGTTGGGGCGTTGTAATATTGTCCGTATAACAGAGGTTGTTGCTCATATTGTTCGCGAAGAAGGTAAGAAAGAAGATTCGTAGCATTTTCGGGATCGTTTTCATCCATGGGTGTATTGGCTTGCGAGCGAATTATTAAAACGAAAAAGGAAGAATAACCAATCAACAACATGGAAAAACTCATAAAAACACCATTCAGAATTACTATTTTGGCTTTGTATTTATGTAAAGCGTAAATAACTGCCGACAGGAAAATCAGTCGTGTGAACATGCCGCCCGCCGAAGCCGCAGAGAGAATGGCAAAAATCGAAAGGACAATAGCAGAATAAAATCCGATCTTATAGAATTTTTCTTTGCCGCTTACCGAATAGATGATGATGCTCGCCAGAGACAAGATTAAGAACAAAAAGAAAATGAGTGTTCCGGAACCAAAGGGAAAATGAATTTTGTTGGTAAAGAAAACCTCATAATCGCTTAGAAACTTAACAAGTTTAGGAATCAAAAGGTCCTGTATGCCATATAACAAAGCAATGGATATAATTCCTGTAATAATAAACCCTTTCCGGCTGGTCTTAAATTTTTTAAAATAAATCACAAACACCATGGCAGGAATGGTGAGTAAACTCAGTAAATGCACGCCGATTGAGATTCCAATCAACAAACAAATTAAAACAATCCAGCGAAGGGCACTTACAGGATTGCGATCGTCTTCTTCATCCCATTTTAAAATGCACCAGAATACAAGCGAAGTGAAAAAGGAAGAGAGCGCATAAACTTCACCTTCTACGGCATTGAACCAAAGTGTATCGGTAAATGTGCAGGCCATGCTTCCCACAAAACCCGCACCCAATATGATCCAATCTTGCGCAAGGTTTTTCCCTGGCTCGGATTTATATAGCTTTCCGGCGATTCTTGTGATGGTCCAAAACAAAAACATGATGGTGAAGGCACTGGCTGTAGCGCTCATAAAATTGATCATTTTTGCAGCAATGGC
>JAEUTM010000507.1 GCA_016788025.1 Bacteroidia bacterium | reverse complement strand
TATTGTTATTTTCTGAATTCGCCTACTTTTAAACTCGACCAAACCTATACCAAAAATGCCATAAAAGAATTTCAGTCCTTTGTAGATAATTTCCCTGAAAGCAAACGTCTGGATACCTGCAATATTCTTATTGACCAGCTCCACAATAAGCTGGAGCGTAAAGACTACGAAATTGTGAAACAATACTATAAATTGATGGATTGGAAAGCATCTATTGTTTCGACGAAGAATTTCATCAAAGAATACCCTGCCAGCAGCTATAACGAGGAAATGTACTATTTGATGATAGATTCCTATTATACCCTGGCAGTTCAAAGTATTCCATCCAAAAAAGAGGAACGTTTAAACGGGGCCATAGAAAATTATGTGAAATTTCTCGATTTATACCCTAAAAGTTCGTATCTTAGCCGCGCTGAAAGCATATATAACAATAGTAAACGATTAAAAGACAACCTGAATTAGCCATGGATTTTAAAAAAACAAACGCTGAACAGAGTATAGTAACACGTGACATTCGTAAATTTGACGGTCCTACCGGTAACATTTATGAAGCAGTTGCCATTATGAGCAAACGTGCTAACCAGATCAGCTCTGAGATTAAAGAAGAATTATCCGGCAAACTGCAGGAATTCAGCAGTCATACAGACAACCTTGAAGAGGTGTTTGAAAACCGCGAACAAATTGAAATTTCAAAACATTACGAAAAACTTACAAAGCCTACGCTTATTTCTGTGCAGGAGTTTCTGGAAGACAAAGTGTATTACCGTAATCCAAGTAAGGAGACAAAATAATACGAATAGAACCTTTTAAAAGGCAGTTGAGCTAAGGCTTTACTGCCTTTTTGCTTTAAACGGGATCTGATGCTTCATGGGAAAAAAATAGTTTTAGGAGTTACCGGAGGAATAGCCGCGTATAAATGCGCTACTCTGGTAAGATTACTCGTTAAGCAGGGCGCCGATGTAAGAGTTATACTTACAAAAGCCGCCACTGACTTCATTACTCCACAAACCCTGTCTGTTTTGAGTAAAAACGAAGTTTTGCTTGACTTTTTTGACAAGGATTTTAACTGGAATAATCACGTACACCTGGCGGAATGGGCCGATGTATTGTTAATAGCCCCTTTAACAGCTAACACCCTTTCAAAAATGGCAAATGGTGCCTGCGACAATATTCTTCTTGCAACGTATCTGTCGGCAAAATCAAAAACCATTGTAGCTCCCGCAATGGATCTGGACATGTATAAACATCCTTCGGTCATCAAAAACCTGTCTACCTTAAAAGGCTATGGAAATGAGATCATACCGGCCGAGAGTGGTGAACTAGCCAGTGGTCTGGTAGGGGAGGGTCGGATGGCTGAACCAGAAAATATTGTGAGCTACCTTGAGGATTTTTTTTCAAAAGGTCTGCCCCTTAAAGGCAAAAAGGCTTTGGTCAATGCAGGTCCCACCTATGAACCTATAGACCCTGTGAGGTTTATTGGAAACAGAAGCAGTGGGAAAATGGGTGTAGCGCTGGCTGAAGAGCTTGCCGCTAAGGGAGCTGAGGTTACCCTGGTACTGGGCCCAAGCCATGTGAGTATCACAAACAAAAGCATTAAGCTCATTAAAGTAGAAACCGGCGACCAAATGTATGATGCAACCCTCAGCGGTTTTGAGTTATCAGACATCGTTATCTGCAGCGCTGCCGTTGCCGATTACAAAGCAGTTAATAAAAGCGAAAGTAAACTAAAGAAACAAAAAGGCGCCAAGGCTGGCGACCGGATAAACCTTGAGCTCGAGATAACCAAGGATATTTTAGCAGAATTAGGTAGACGGAAAAAACAGCAGTTGCTCATAGGATTTGCGCTTGAAACTGACAATTTGCTTGAGTATGCTAAGGATAAACTGAAGGCCAAAAACCTGGACCTGGTGGTAGCTAACTGGGCAAATGAAAAAGGAGCTGGTTTCGCATCCGACACAAATAAAGTTAGCCTGATTGATAAACACAATAAAATAACTAATTTTGAGTTAAAAGCTAAGCAGGCCGTGGCTGCAGATATTGTGAACCATATTCTTGAAATGATCAAATAGTTTTTCGTGCATCTATGAAAATCAGAATTCTTCTCGCATTTCTTTCTCTTTTCCTTGTCACAACAGTTCAGTCACAGGAACTCAATTGCAACGTAGACATCAATTATTCACAGATTCAGGGTTCTACCAACAAGCAGATCTTCGATCAGATGAAGAATTCTATTTTGCAGTTTATGAACAACACAAAATGGACGAGCGAAATATTTGCACCGAATGAAAAAATCGAATGTTCTATTCTAATTGTCATTAAAGAAGTAATCGGAACCGACGAGTATTCAGGAACAATACAGGTTACAAGCAACAGGCCGGTGTATAAGAGTTCATATACAACTCCCGTTTTTAACATGGAAGACGAGTATTTTATATTTAAGTTCCAGCAGTTCACGCAGCTTGAATTCAATATCAATATTTTTCAGAACAACCTTACTTCCATACTCCAATACTACGCGTATGTAATCTTAGCAAACGACTACGATACCTTTTCTTCTCTCGGAGGCACACAATACTGGCAGAAAGCCCAGGTAATTGTTCAGAACGCTCAAAACGCAACAGAAAGTGGGTGGAAAAGCAACCAGAGCGGTTTGGCTCAAAGAAACAGGTACTGGCTTGTTGAAAATGCTCTTCAGCCTGCATACAAAGGTCTTCGCGATTGTATGTACGAATACAATTTTAAAGGCCTCGACCATATGTACGAGAATGTTGAAGATTCAAGGGCTACTATTTCAAAAGCACTGGAGTTGTTGGTTCCAATTTACCGCCAACGTTCGGGTCTTATGAACTTACAGGTTTTCTTTAATGCTAAAAGGGAAGAAATTGTAAACATCTTTAAAAGTGCCACACCGGAAGAAAAAACAAAGGTGCTGGAAATCCTTGCTACCGTTGACCCCGCCAATACCAACAGGTATTCTAAAATAACAGGTCAATAATTACTCTTAAGACAATCCTGTTCCGAAGCTCATTACGCTTTCGCGTTTCAGGGGCTGAATTGTCATCACCGGAATGTTGCTGATATCCACTATTTTCTGGGAATCTGTTCCTTTGAAAAACTCGCCCACACTTAAACCTGGTTTATTCATAATCATAATCAGGTCCGCTTCTATTTTGTTGGCATAGTCCACAACGCTTTCAGCGATATTATTGGTTGGAATAGACTTATTTGTACATGAAATGCCTTTACTCTTAATAAACTGTTTCACCTGATGCGAGTAGGCGAGGAGTTTGTTTTCATAATCCGAATCTTTCGGGTCGAAAACACCCAGAATTCTGATACTTGCTCCAAAATACTTAGCGAATTGGATCGCCACATCGGTTTTTTCACGGGTTTCCGGTGAAAGATCAAGCGGAAAAAGAATATTTTCACAGCCATCCCTGTGCTCATGCCCGCGAATAGTAATAACCGGACAAGGTGCTTTACGAATTAACTTACTGGCGCTGGATCCGATAATATTGCGGAATTTCATGTGACTCTCAAGTCCGGCAATAATCAGGGTAGCCTTTAGCTCCTCAGCCATCCTGTCTGTTTCGGCATAGATATCGCCTTTTACATTCTTAAATTCGGTAGGTACACCGCTTTCCTGTTCTGTTTGTTTTGCCAGTTTAGTAAGCGCTTCAACACTTTCGTCTTTCTCACTGGAATAAACATGAAGAAGGACCAGCTTTGAATGGGTATATTTGGCAAGGTTATACGACTGTTTAATGGCAGCCAATGATTGTTTGGTAAAATCAATAGGAATGAGGATAATACCTCTCTCTTTAATTTGCATAGGGATAGGATGATAATGCAGCACAAAAGTATGCTTTTCGGGCCTATTTTTTACCTTTTTTACTTAAATTTTGGCTAATACAGTATAAATTACGATATTTGCGCCTCATTAAAAACAAACAAAATGGCAGTAAAGATTAGACTACAAAGACATGGTAAGAAGGATTCAGCTTTCTTCCACCTGGTAGTTGCGGATGGTCGTGCACCACGTGATGGAAAATTCATCGAAAAGTTGGGCACTTACAATCCGACAACCAACCCGGCAACAATCGATATTAACTTCGATTCTACCCTGAATTGGATGATGAAAGGCGCTCAGCCAACAGACACTTGTCGTGCGATTTTATCGTACAAAGGTGTGTTGATGAAAAAACACCTTATGGAAGGTGTGAAAAAAGGAGCTTTAACCGAAGCTCAAATGGAACAAAAATTCAGCAAATGGATGGAAGAGAAATCGGGCAAAATTCTTGGAAAACATGATCGCCTGAAATCTGAATCGTCTAAAAAAGCAAGTGACCGTCACAAAGCCGAAAGCGCTGTTAAAGACGCTAAAGCTGCTAAAAATGCTGCAAAAATGGCTGCTAAAGAAGCTCCGGCTGCTGACGCTGCTCCAGCTGCAGAAGAAACTAACGGTTAATAAACTTAAACTAATAAGAAACCGTTCCGATGCTTCGGGACGGTTTTTTTTTGCTACTTTTCGAGCATGTATCAGATTATCGCAGACAGCGGTTCTACAAAAACAGACTGGATTTTATTGGAAGAAAATAAAATAGTGAAGCATATTAAAACCATAGGCTTCAACCCTTACTTTCAAACCAAAGATCAGATCAATATTGAGATACTGAACCATCTCAAACCTCATATTACCGAATACATCCATAAAGTATCCGAAATTAATTATTATGGAACAGGTTGCTCAACGGAGGAAAACTGCAAGCTCGTTGAAGACTGTCTCTCTTTAACACTTGATGTAACGAGAGTAAATGTGTCCCACGACCTTCTTGCCGCTGCCAGAGCCCTCTGCAAAAGAGAGTGGGGGATCGCTTCGATCCTGGGCACAGGAAGCAACAGCTGCCTGTATGATGGAGTAAACATCCTTGAAAATGTGCCCTCTACCGGTTATCTCTGGAGCGACTATGGCGGTGGATCACAAATCGGGAAGTTTTTTATACGCGATTATTTTGAAGGCCGTTTACCATTCGAAATTTCAAATGCTTTTGAAAACGCGGGCTACAATAGAGAAGTCATATTGAACAATGTTTACAAAAAAAGTGTTCCCGGCAAATACCTCGCTTCGGTGAGCCATTTTGTAAGCCAACACATCCAACATCCTTTTGTACTCAAAGTGCTTGAGGAGTGTTTTGATTCTTTTTTCGAACAGCAGATAAACAAATACAGCAATTCAAAAAAATACAAAGTGCATACAGTTGGCTCCATCGGTTACCATTACAAGGACCTGATTGCAACGGTTGCAAAAAAACACGGCTACCAAATGGGTAATGTTATTCAGTCTCCCATGGAGGGGTTGATTCAGTATCACACACAATCCTGAAATAATGAGAAAAAGACTATTGTTGCTGAGTTTTGCAGAGGGCGCAATTGTCATGGTTGCAGAACTTTGCGGAGCTAAACTTCTGGCCCCTGTTTATGGCAGTAGTCTTTATGTATGGGCTTCAGTAATGGGCGTTACATTAGGAGCCCTGGCAGCCGGCTATTACCTTGGCGCATTTCTCTCAGGTAAAAACAAAAAATCGTTTAATACTTTATTCTGGGTTCTCTCAACTGCCGCATTATTCAACATGTTGATGCCTGCCTTAAGTTATTATGCCGTTCCAAGAATATCCTATTTATCCTTTTTACCAGGCGTGGTCTTAAGCACGGTTTTACTTTTGTTTCCCGCAATATTTTTACTTGGAGCAGCATCGCCTTTACTTATTTCCTTGCAAACCAACGAAACGAACTCTTCAGGAAAGGTAAGCGGTATTGTTTATGCCGTTTCAACAACCGGAGGTATTTTCGCAACGTTTTTCTGCGGATTCTATGCTATACCTGAGCTAGGACTCAGCCTCAGTCTCATAATTTCGGGAGGACTATTATTCTCTCTGAATATAGCTCTATTGAAAATTTTTCGTCCCGGTACTCTTTTCATGATGGCAGCAGTGCTTTTTTTTGACATCAATGCTCTTGCCATAAACAACAATAATCTGCTGCAAAATTTCGATGGGATTCTTGGCACCCTGAAGGTTATGGATGAAGGAAGGTCCAGAATGCTGTTCGTGAACGACATTGTACAATCTGAAATGAACAAGGATTCCAGAAAATCAGTCTCAGGTTATGTGAAGCTTTTAGATACTCTTATTCCTAACACAAATTACAAAGAAAAAGCTTTGGTTTTGGGATTGGGTGCGGGTTTAACAGCGAATATGCTTGTTGAAAAAGGATATGAAACAGAAGGCGTGGAATTCGATCCGCGAATTATTTCAATTGCTCAGGATTATTTTTTTTTGAAACCTGAAATTAAAACTGTCAGTGGTGATGCGCGGTATTTTCTAAATAATGCCGGCAAAAAATACAAAATTGTATTGTTTGATGTTTTTAAAGCTGAGGAGCAACCATCCCATGTTGCAACAGTGGAGAGCCTGGAAAAATTAAAAAACAACCTCTATACAAACTCCCTTGTGTTTATCAATTGGCACGGCTATACTAGAGGGGACAAGGGTATGGGAACACAAATACTCTTAAACACTTTACTTAAAGCTGGATATTCGGTAAAACTGACAAGTTCTTCAAACGAAGAAGATCACAGGAATGTAATGTTTGTTGCTTCCCTGCAGCCTTTAAAAACTTTACCATTTGAAATTTCTGAACCGAAGGAGCAAACCAAACTGGTTAATACCGACGATCAGCCATTGCTTGAAAAGCACACAGCCTCCGCCAATAAGGCATGGAGGCTGAGTTATCTTCGCTATTATCAGGGTAAGTAGTGTCTTTTTATTCTATGATCAGTTTTCCGCCCGTTATCAATTTAGAATTTGATTTTAACTGGTAATAATAGATACCCGAAGTAAGATCCGTTTTAATCGCATTTGACGCATTAATCAGGGAATGTTTAGAAACAGACTGACCGAGTGCATTGTAGATTGTCAGTTCTGCAGAATCCAATCCCGAAATCTGTACATTAAAATTTCCTTTATTTGGATTCGGGAACAACGCCACATTATTACTCAATGAATTATGATCAAGGCCCTGGCAGGCATTAACATGCACGGTTTGACTTAGTGAAGTTGAGCAACCCGTAACTGTACTTGTGCCAGTTACAATATAAGTTGGTGT
The DNA here is from genome assembly GCA_016788025.1 of Bacteroidia bacterium. GTDB lineage: Bacteria > Bacteroidota > Bacteroidia > B-17B0 > Aurantibacillaceae > Aurantibacillus. Next base: position 11,633 of record JAEUTM010000507.1, on the reverse strand, counting down.
TCCAACAGTTGTAGGCGTAATTACAATTGCAGGAGCAGTTTGACTGGCTACACTCCACGTGTAAGTGTTTGCACCGGAAGCAGTGAGTGTAAAAACCTCGCCCCGGCAAAGAGTTGCAGTAGTAGCAGTGATTGTAAGAGAAGGTAGCGCATTAACGGTAAATGTCACAAAAGGGCGCGGGGTGGCCGTACAGGAATTGGCTTCAGCGTAATAAGTAAACACAGATTGTCCGGAAACGGCCGTAAGAGTGGAATTAGTAAGAGTAGTACCACTTCCAAGAGAAAGTGTTGAGGTAGGGGAGCCGTACCACATGGTCGTTGGCCCACCATTATGCGCTGTTAATACTACCGGTGCGCCTGAACACACAATTTTGCCGGGTGCAATGGTTACACTGTCCGGATTGCATGGTGTGGTCATTGTCCAAAGATCATTGTTATTTCCTGTGGTGGTTTGTGTTGCATCATAACCTTCACCGCCGTATAACCAGAATTTTCCATCCGGAGTTTTCCACCATGTGTTATACATCCTAGCCCCAGGAATGTTTCCGGGGGCCGGAACGCCCATGGTACCATAGGTTCCGTTTTGGTTTATTTGATTAGATCCTGCCATCCAGGTCCATTCATTGTTTGCAATATTATATCTGAAAACATCATTAAGCTCGCCTGGGCCGGCAGCACTGGAAGCGGTCCATCCATTACCTCCAAAGGTCCAGAGATCTCCGGAACCATCAACCCAGGATGTCCCGGTATAACGGCCTCCCGGTAAATTAGAAGCTGCCGGTGTTCCCATGGTTCCATAAACTGCGGTATTATTAGCGGTATTTTGTCCCTTCAGCCAGGTCCACGTATTTGCTACCGGGTCGTACTTCCAAAGATCGTTAAGATGGCCTGCACTAGAAGCGGAAAAACCAAAACCACCTAATAAATAAAGCTCGCTGGTCATATCCGCCCAGATAGTAGGAAAGTATCTTGCTCCGGCGACATTGGTGCTTGAAGGAGTCGACATGGTTCCGTATAGACCGGCCTGGTTATTAGTATTTGCACCGCTCATCCAGGTCCACTGATTTGTTGCAGGATCATATTTCCACAAATCGTTGAGGTAACCTTGCTGTGGTAAAGAAGCAAATCCTCTTCCGCCGAACATCCACAAATTTCCGGAGGCATCTTTCCAGGAACCTGCACCATAACGGGCACCCGGAGTATTTGTTGGAGCGGCAGTGCCCAAAGTACCATAAACACCTGGCTGCGCAACGGTATTGTAACCGTGCATCCAGGTCCATTCGTTTGTGGTAGGATTGTATTTCCAAAGGTCAGCTAAAATTCCAAATGTTGAGGTGGAGCCATAACCCGAACCACCAAACATCCAGAAATTACCCGCAGCATCTGTCCAACTTGTAGGGAATTCACGTGCACCAGGATCGTTAGACGGGGAGGAGGTTCCCATTGTTCCGTAACTTCCTTGTGTATTGATAACATTTGCACCGCGGACCCAGGTCCACTGGTTTGTGCTTACCGTGTATTTCCATAAATCCGAATGCCAGTTTGCAGGATCACCCTCGCCGCCAAAAAGCCATAGATCGCCCGATGCGTCAACCCAATGAGCACAGCCGTGGCGAGAGCCGGGACTGTTTAAAGCAGATGGACTTCCCATTGTGCCATAAGTAGCGGGGATGTCAATTGTACTTGTTCCCTGAACCCAGGTGAAATTCTGGGATTCAAGATTTACAAAAGCAGAAATTCCGAGAAATAAGAGTAGTTTTTTCATGTTTCGACAGTGGGTTTTAACCAAAAGTAGGGAAATAATTTTTCGGATTAAATTTTAATGGCGAAACCTCCTAACCAAAGAGTAAAACCCTTACCTGACTTATTTAACAAGCGAGCAGTATTAAATAGTAATTTACTTTCAATTAGGTTTTAAATAAAAATGCCTGCTCTTTTTTGAGCAGGCATTCATTCTTATTGAAAGAATTTTAAGCTTCTTTCTTTTCTACACCTTCTGGTTTTGGCAGAAGTACTTTGCGGCTTAATTTGATCTTTTTAGTTTTTGGATCGTCACCAACATATTTTACTTCAACAACATCGCCTTCTTTTAAAAGACCTTCGAGCGAATCAATACGTTTCCAATCGTATTCGCTGATATGAAGCAATCCATCTTTACCTGGCATAATCTCAACAAACGCGCCATAAGGCATGATCGTTTTTACTTTTGCCTGGTAAATGTCCCCAACTTCAGGTACAGCCACAATGGCTTTTACCCTGTTTTTAGCATTGGTTACATCGTTAAGGTTGGTACCGAAAATTTCAACCACACCGTTTTTACCTTCTTCAGTAATAACAATAGTCGTATTTGTAGACTTTTGCATTTCCTGGATTACTTTTCCACCAGGTCCGATTACCGCACCGATGAACTCACCAGGAATAACAATCTTCTCAAAACGTGGCGCATGAGGTTTGTAATCTGTACGAGGCGCATCGATTGCTTTCAACATTTCACCCATGATATGAAGGCGACCTTGTTTAGCCTGATCTAAAGCTTTTGCCATTACCTCATAAGGGAGGCCGTTTACTTTAAGATCCATCTGAACGGCAGTGATACCGTCTTTAGTACCACATACTTTAAAGTCCATATCTCCTAAATGATCTTCATCACCAAGAATATCGGATAGAATTGCGTAGTCTCCTTTTTCGTCGGTGATTAAACCCATTGCAATACCTGCCACTGGCTTTTTGATCTGTACCCCGGCATCCATAAGCGCTAAAGTTCCCGCACAAACAGTTGCCATACTCGACGAACCGTTACTTTCAAGAATATCGCTCACAATACGGATTGTATAACCCGTATCAGTAGGCACCACTTTTTTAAGCGCGCGCAGAGCCAGGTTACCGTGACCAACTTCACGACGACCAGGACCGCGGTTAGGTTTTGCTTCACCAGTACTGAAACCTGGGAAGTTATAGTGAAGAATAAAAGTTTCTTCACCCTGATTAAATGCACCGTCGATTTTTAATTTATCGAGTGGTGTGCCCAAGGTTACGGTTGTTAAAGATTGAGTTTCGCCACGGGTAAATACAGCGCTGCCGTGTGGTGAAGGAAGATATCCTACTTCAGCCCAGATGTTACGGATATCAGTAGTTTTACGGCCATCTAAACGAACTTTTTCGTCAATAGCCATGCGACGTACTGCTTTATATTCAACCTCGTGATAATATTTATTGATCAGAGATTCTTTTTGTGCTAATTCTTCTTCAGAATACTGTTTTTTGAAATTCTCAAGCGGCGCCTTAAAGTTCTCCTTACGGTTATTTTTATTACCATCTAATTTTTTAGCGGCAGCATAAACAGCATCATACGTTTCCTTGAACACTTTTTCTTTTAATTCAGCGTCGTTGGTTTCGTGATTGTATTCGCGTTTTGGTTTAAGACCAGCTTTCTTCGCGAATTCGTTGATAGCGTTGATCTGAACTTTAATTGCTTCGTGCGCAAATTTAATCGCTTCCAGCATTTCTGCTTCGCTGATCTCATTCATTTCGCCTTCCACCATAGCGATATCGCTTGCAGAAGCAGCAACGATCATGTCGATAGTGCTGTTTGCCAATTCGCTTTTGGTTGGATTGATAACAAGTTTACCGTCGATCTTACCAACACGTACTTCGCTGATAGGACCGTTGAATGGAATATCGCTCACTGCAATGGCTGCAGAAGCTGCTAAACCAACAAGGGCATCAGGCATGTTTTCTTTATCTGAAGAGATGAGGGAGAGCATTAATTGAGTATCTGCGTGGTAATCGTCAGGGAACTGAGGACGCATAGCGCGATCGACGATACGGCTGATAAGTACTTCATAATCGGATAATTTTGCTTCGCGTTTGAAGAAGCCTCCTGGAAATCTTCCAGCAGAAGCATATTTCTCCTGGTAATCTACAGTTAATGGTAAAAAGTCAACGCCTTCTTTTGCTTCCTTGTTACTAACAATGGTAGCTAAGATCATGGTGTCTCCTAAACGTACAACAACCGATCCATCGGCTTGTTTGGCAAGTTTGCCGGTTTCCATGCTTATGGTACGGCCGTTGCCGATATCAAAGCTGTGGGTGATTCCTATTTGTGACATATTGTTTTGTTTTGTGTTCCGACCTTTTCGGAACGGTTTATATTTGGTTTATCTTTTTCTTTTCAACACAGAGGAACTGGGGCTCAGAGGTTCCGTACTTTTTCAACACAGAGTTACTTGAGGAACAGAGGACACTGAGTTTTTATTTTTACAATTTAAGAGAGTAAAAAAATTCTGTGTCTTTGTGTCTCTGCGGCTTCGTGTCAAATAATCGGTGTTTTAACAAAAAAGGCACTTCGAATTAATGTTCGAAATGCCCCCCTTTAATAATTTTATTCTGTATCCGTTATAATTAGAATTATTTACGGATATCTAACGTTTTGATAATTGCGCGGTAACGCATCAGATCGTTTTTCTTCAAATAATCCAATAAAGCGCGGCGTTTACCAACCAGGTTCAATAAAGCACGTTGAGTGCCGAAATCTTTTTTATTTCCTTTCAGGTGATTGGTTAAATGATCAATACGAAGAGTAAACAACGCTATTTGAGATTCAGCGCTTCCGGTATTTTTTTCAGATCCACCGTGTTTCTTAAAAATGTCCTTCTTAACTTGTGATGATAAATACATTATTCAATTTTATTAGGCTGCAAATATAATGAATTTTTGAAGTTAAACAGCAAATTTTAATAAAATTCCCGGGCCAGGCGAATTTCTCTAAAAATTGGCGGAAATACTGGGCCTAACAACCAGCTTGTACGTCCATAAAATTACCTAATCCGGACGGTAAAATGTTCAAACCAATTAACAAAAAAATATATTCCAGAAGCAGTGATTCTCAAATTTGAGAACAATAAATACCAGGGGCTGGTAGTGAAATAAAAGCCATTGAATTACTGAAAGTTCTGGCCGGTAAAAACCCATGGGTCCGGTAAAAAAATGCTTAGAATATTTCATTAATAACCTGATTTACAATCATATTAATTACACATAATAAACATTATGTTAAATAGAAAATATCAAAAGAAAAGTATCCTGTGCAGATACTTCCCTAATTTTATAGTGCTTTTTTAGACGATTGTTCTACCTTGCTGTAAGCAGGACATCTTTCATGGCTTTTGCATGAACTTAAAACAACTGCTACCGTGAAAATTAAAGCTAATAATGTAAAAGTCTTTTTCATACGAGAATTATATTCGATAAAGATAACTAATTACATTCGCTTAATAAAGTTAAAATTTTAAACATTCTCTAATTTTAATAACAAACAAACGTTAATGATAAAGAGCCTCAGCCCCGAATGGAATGATCTATTAAAGTCTGAATTCGACAAGCCTTATTACCAATTATTAAGTTCTTCAGTAAACGAGGCTTATAAAAGCTCGGTAGTTTATCCTCCTGCCAAACTTGTTTTTAATGCGCTGGCTCTTTGTCCCTTCGAAAAAATTAAAGTGGTTATTATTGGCCAGGATCCTTATCATGGCGCTGGCCAGGCAAACGGACTCAGCTTTTCCGTTAACGATGGAGTCCGAAAACCACCCAGTCTTCAAAATATTTTTAAAGAACTTGCCACAGATATTCCTGGTTTTAAAATTCCTGAATCCGGAAATCTTGAACCCTGGGCAAAACAAGGTGTTTTAATGCTCAATGCTGTATTAACCGTTCGCGAGGCATCTCCAGGTAGTCACAAATCTTTTGGCTGGGAATTTTTCACAGATGCTCTTATTCGTCTCATCAGCGAAAATAAAGAACACGTGGTTTTTATGTTGTGGGGGGCTTTTGCTATTTCAAAAACAAATCTTATCGATTCGCAAAAACATTTGGTGCTCACCGCTGCGCATCCCTCACCGCTGGCCCGGGGCGCTTTTTTTGGAAGCAAACATTTTAGTAAAGCCAATAACTACCTGATTGAAAATGACTTAGACCCAATTAATTGGAACCTAACTTAAGCTTGAATTTTTCGCTGTGTTTCTTTTTACCGCTGCTCTCGTAAGTACTCCAGGTACCGGTTTTATAATACAGTCTTTGGGCCGGAACATAGGTCAATTGGCCTTCTTCCTTTAATTGGCCATTTGGGTAAAACAGTTTTAGTGAGTATTGTTTACCAACTTTATCGGTCATGAGTAATTCGTACTGAACCTCTGCATTCACGTACCAGCTACGTTTGGCAAACACCGATTGCATTTCGGTATCGTATTCTATGTTGTTTTTTGGCAATCCATTTGGAAAAAAATCGGTCAGCTTTTTAGGCATGCCACTGTAAAAGGCTATCTGGTTTTTAATACTTCCATTTTCAAAATACACGTCAATGGCGCAATTCATAGAATCGGTGTAAGAGATATTGTGTTCGCACTGACCATTTTCGAAGAAGTTCTTAAACAGGACAAGTTTACTGTCGCGATAATAACTTACGTGTAAAAGCTGACCGCTGTCGTAATATTCTTCATTCCATCCTTTCACCTCATAACCGTTCTTTTTTATCAGTTCATAGTCGGCTTTGATTACACCCATCATCTTATTGTAAATGAGGATGCCTTCAGTACTATCCAGAACATGCGATTGACTGGCCCAAATAATGTTTTCGTGACCGCCACTGTTCTGTGACTTTATGAAAAGGCAATAAAAGATGGTTAAGAATATGATGCAGGACCGTTTCAAAATCTTAAAAAGACGAAGCTTAAATATACAAAATTTCAGTGTTTTAGATATCGCATTTTTATGTGAGGGATATCATCTTCGAGGTAGGTTTCGCCCTCTTCAAGAAAACCGAGATCGTTGTAAAACCTCTTTAAATAGCTTTGTGCTGAAATTACAATATCTTGATTTTTAAATAAATCCAGACATAGCTTAATGCTTTGCTTCATGAGTTGATCGCCCATTTTTTTTCTCCTGAATTCCTTTCGAACCACTACCCTGCCTATGGATGGTTCGTCATAAGAAAGTCCGGGTGGCAGTATGCGACAATACGCTGCAAGAGAATCATTTTCGTAAAGCATCAGGTGAAGAGCCTCGAGATCTTTATCGTCTACATCCTGGTACGGGCAGTTTTGTTCTACCACAAATACCATAGCCCTTAATTGATAGAGCTGAAAGATCTGTAGATTCGACAGATCGTTAAATGATTTAAGGAGAAAATTCATTAGTAATTTCCGATGCTTAACATTACCAAAGTACAGGCTTCCACGCATTCGATACCTTTGGCTTCGGCAGCTTTCAGAAATTCAGGATTCTCGGTACCCGGATTAAAAATGATTCTTTTGGGATTCAAACTGAATATATAGTCGGTCCATGCGCCTTGATTACGCGGTCCTACATACAAGGTAACCGTATCAATATCAGTAAGTTTAGGCTTGTCAATTAAAATCTTTTCTCCTTCAATATCGCCTTCGTGGATTCCCACAGGAAAAACGCTGTGTCCGTGTTTTTTTAATCTAACGGTTGCCAGGTATGCGTATCGCTCTGAATTCGGGGATGCGCCTATTATTGCGGTTGGTTTATTCATGATTCAACGTAATTGAGATCCTTGTGGAAGGTTTCTTTAAGATTGATCCAGGCTAGTGTAGCAAGTGCTGCAACTACAATGCCAACAGCTATGGCTGCCATTTTTGAATCCGGACTTCCATCCTGTTTCTTAAAAAAGTACTCGAACATTTGAAAAAGAAAACTTAAGAAAATAACCGATCCTCTCACAAAATTAGGTGCGGTTGTGGTTGCTGTTGCCCTGATATTTGTTCCAAATAACTCTGCAGCTGTGCTCATAAAAACTGCCCAATACCCGGTGGCGAAACCAATGATGGATACAACGAGGTAGTACTGGAATTCTGATTTTGTAGCCAGGGTAAAGTAAAAAAATACAGATATGAGAGTCATTAGCATAAACGCAGCCAAGGCCTTTTTCCGGCTTTTTAAAACCTGGCTTAACATTCCACTCACAAAATCGCCAATGGTAATACCCAAATATGCGTACATGATGGATTTACCTGTATCTGGCCTAAATTCCTTTACGCCCATTGACAAAAAGATCTCAGGCGCAAATGTGATCAGGATTCCCATTACATACCAAACCGGCACCGCGATCATGATAACGCTAAGGTACTGCCCTGCTCTTTTTCGGTTATTAAACAAATCTAAAAAGTTACCCTGTCTAACATTTTGATCTTTAAGACCTTCAAACATTCCTGATTCAAGAATTCCCACGCGAAGAATCAGTAAAACCAAACCCATTCCTCCTCCAATGTAAAAACTCCATCGCCAATCTTTAATAACGTCTCCCATAAAACCGGCCACCACCGCTCCAAATACTCCAACAGTTGCTACAATCATTGTTCCCACGCCACGCCGTTCTTTACTCATGGTTTCGCTCACAAGGGTAATACCCGCCCCCAGTTCTCCGGCCAGGCCAAATCCTGAGATGAAACGCAGAGCGGCGTACCATTCAACACTCGTTACCATAGCATTAAAAATATTTGCAAGCGAATATGTGAGGATGGATCCGAAGAGTACAGAAAGTCTTCCCCTTTTATCCCCCAATATTCCCCAGAATAAACCTCCAACGAGCATGCCTCCCATTTGCCAGTTGAGCAGACTCATACCTATGTTTTTTAAATTTTGTGGAGTTGCATTGTCTACCCCGAGGATGTCGGTAAGACTATCCCTTCTTTCAACACTAAATAGTACAAGATCGTAGATGTCAACAAAATAGCCTAAAGCAGCTACAATGATAATTTTATTCAGGGATGATCCTGAAATGGATTGATTCATACTTATCTTTTGAGAATTTTCTTTGTTTTAGTTCCCTTGGATGTTTTTATTTTTACCAGGTACATGTAATTCGCAAATCCGGAAGCATTGAACTCTATGTTGAAGATATCCGGGTCCATTTCTTTACTTACCATTACTCTACCATTCATGTCAATGATCTCAACATAAACAGATTCGTATACTGCCGGAGTAAGTGCTATTCTGAAAACGGAATTTTGATCACAATCGGCATAAAAATCAAAATCAAGTGTTGGATCCGGATGAGGCATAATCATCTTAACCTCGCTTGTATCTACACAACCTGGAAAGGACTCATTATTAACCGTTACAAAAACCGGGTATGGCGTGTGAGCCATTGGGAAGTTATGGGCTGGTTGATTTTCAGTATCTTGAGACCCATCACCGAAACTCCATGTGTAAGTGGAAGTTGAAAGAGCGCCAGTTGATGAGCTCTTGAAACTGACAATACGTTTTCCTTCGAGACGATAGGTAAAATCCGCCTTTAGCAAACAGGGACAAGGGAATTTAGGAATGCCCCAGCCTAAACTATAATTTGGACTGGCAGACAAACTTCCCAATTTTTTTAGAGTATCGAGCACAGCGATGTTCTTCAAAGATTTATTCATCTGCCAAAAACAAGCCACCGCCCCTGCTAAAACTGGAGTAGCGAATGATGTACCGTCTCCGGGCTGACCAGGAAGCGTTCCTCCACTAACCCAGGTAAAGACTCCCATAGCAGACAGATCTGGTTTTATTCTTCCGTCGGCAGTGGGTCCAACAGAACTGAAAAGACCATATTTTCCTAAACTATCAACAGCACCAACGGTGCAAATACTGTCAGCATCTGCAGGAACACCTATTTTTTTCCATGAACCCTGAGCTTCATTACCCGCGGCATTTAAAACAAATATGCCCTTGCGTGCGGCGAGATTTGCAGCAATGCTCATCGGCGCGGTTCTGCCATCTAATTGCGCGTGAGTATGATTATTAAAAGAGCTGCTAAGATCAAAGGTCGTATAACCCAGAGATGTTGTGAGAATATCAACGCCTACGCTATCAGCAAATTCTGCCCCCCGGATCCAGTTATATTCTTCACTGATGTTTTCTGCACCCTCTTCCGATCTGATGAGCCAGTAATTTGCGTAAGGCGCAGTTCCCATAATAATACCGGGAATATTTGCGGCCAGGCATGACATCACACCTGTGCCGTGGTTACTTCCCAGATATACATTTGTCCCACCGTCTACAAAATTCCTTGTTCCAAGGATTCGATTGTTACTTCTCAAACTGTCGAAAACCGGACCGGTATTCAAACCACTGTACCCTGCATCAAGAACTCCAATAGTCATGCCCTGACCTTTAAATCCGAGTTCGTGGTAACAACCAAGATTCAGTTGATTGATTTGTCTTCTTGAACCTCCATAAGGATTTTTGGAAGTCTCCGTTGTTTCACCGGCGGGTCTTTGACCTGGTAATGAGGGGTCGGCTTCAACCGGTAAATAATCCAGGCGGTAGCGTCTGACTGTATTCGTATCACTTACAAAACTAAATGCCTTAATCTGAGAAAACACCTGTGGCAGTTTTAAAACCGAAGTATCAATCGTAATAATAACGCCGTTTAACCATTTTGACGCATATAAAACAGAAACACCAGGTACGCCATCAACACTGCTTATATAAGTGGGGTTTACCGGAAGGTCAGTCACGTGGTAGGAAATATTATATGCGCTTCTCCTGTCAATAGATTTTTGAGTTAAGAAAGCAGAAGGATTAGAAAGACTATAGGGCGTTCCATTCTTATCCTTAAACTTCACCCAATACTTTTTCTGTGCATGAAAGCCTTGCCCAACAAATAAGAACAAAAACAAAAAGTATAAGGGTTTAAAAATATAATAATTTCTTCTGTTATTCATAACCATAAGTAACCAGTATTTGCTTGTATATCAATCCACTTTCAATTCTATCTTCAACCACAACATTACTTACAATAGTATTGGAAAGTAAATCTGTGATTTGTTTTTGCACAAGGCCTATGCCCTTGGCATATTTTTCCGAATAATTCTGGTAAGAAATCAGAGTCCGATAGTTTTTTTGGTTCACCAGTAATACATTAGGCAATGCATTTCCATTAATGGTTTCTTTCTTGTCAATGTAATCGTAGGTATAAGTCCATTCACCTATTGTGTTATAGGCATTACCATTCCAGGAAACCTTTTCCTGGATCGGGAAAATAAGCTTGGTATACCTAACATTGTTTTCAAGAACTTTCACACTAATGTTGTCGGCATTAACCATCCAGGTTTCTTTAACCTGCCAGGGAATACTGTCGTAAGATTTAAGGGGATTGTATTTCTTAATGTATCTCTCCAGTCGAATGGCCTGTTTTTGTTCGCTGTCTGTAAACCTTTCGACTAATTTTTCTTTGATGCGATATTTAAAAACCAGTGTATCTTTTGGATTTTCGGTATATACGGTGCTATCTACATCGTAGATTACGTATTTTCCGAGTACATCCGGGTAATAGTCAAGGCCAAGCAGGTTGTTGTCAGCCGGAACCTGTTTTTTAGCACAGGAAAACCACATTATAAGAGCAAAAAAGGACAAGAGTATGAATATTTTGCTTTTCAATCTCCTAAAGATACTAAATAAGTGGATTTAAAAAACACAGGTTTTCAAAAAGTCGAAGCTGTTAAGAACCTCGATCTCTGAAAAATAGAAGTCATCTTTGTTCTCTGTGATTATGTACTTGCAATTACTTCCCAAAGCAGAATAGTATTGAAGTCCATCCTCGAGATCGTGAATTTTTTTATTGTGCATTACCTGCTC
>JAEUTM010000359.1 GCA_016788025.1 Bacteroidia bacterium | reverse complement strand
TAATTGAGAACGGTAAAATAAAGGAAGAGGCTTATGAGTTGCTGGAGGTTGATCCTGCAAAATACAAAGCTGACGAGGAAATGCTGAAGATGATTGAAAAAGCGCATGAACCTTACAAGAAGGAAATAAAACGTGTTATTGGAAAAAGCACCACTCCGCTGGTAAGGTATTTTGTAATGGAAACGCCTATGGACAATCTCATTACCGATGCCATCATGTGGAAAGTACAACCCGATATTGCGGTATCTAATGGTTTTCGTTTTTGTCCTCCTCTCCTTCCCGATCCAAAAACCGGGGTGGCAGAAATAACAAAGGAGTATTTATGGAGCATGCTGCCCGTAGACTCTGATATGAGGATGGCAAAAATCAGCTTTAAACAATTAAAAAACTGGCTCGAGCGTGAAATGGAAAATGTTTTCGCGAAAGATCCAACCAAACGTTTTGGCGGGTGGTTAGTCCGTTTCCAGGGAATGAAACTGAAATTTACTATGAGTAATGATATGGGTTCACGTATACAAGAGCTGCTGGTGAAAGACAAGCCTGTAGAAGACAACACCATTTATACCATTGCAGCATGCGAACGCGAGGGGGATCCTGATAGTGTGCTCTGCCGGATCAAAGACGTAAAAAACCCGAAAAGACTTGGTCATACCCTTCATCAGATTATGGAAGAGTACCTTGCCAAACATTCACCTGTTGCCCCAAAACAGGAAGGTCGTGCGGTAGCAACAGACGCACCTTCCACGTTGCTGACACAGGTATCGGGGGTGAATTACCAATTTCGCTAGAATCAAGAGGCAAGTATTGAATCACGAAGGATCAAGAACCAAAACTGAACGAAATGGGTCAACGGACTTATTTAGAACAAACCGAAAGTGATTTTGTACATTCCGTTTCTTTTGACAATTCGGTCTATCTAACGATCTTAATTGGCATATTTATAGTTTTACTTTATTTATTTTTAAAACACAAAAGAAACAAGAGGAAAAATTAGAATCTCTATAGTTCTTGATTCTAGACTCTTGGTTCAACACAAACATCCCAACATGGCTTCACGTCGTAATTTTTTAAAACTCTCCGCTTTAACCGGAGCACTTTTTGCAGTAAACAAATCAAAGGCTGCTGAAGTAATCAAACATCATAGCGCCACTTCCACTAAACCAATAGTGCTTTCTACCTGGCGTTTCGGATTGGAAGCCAATAAAGGTGCCTGGGAAATTCTTAATAAAGGAGGAAGGGCTTTGGATGCTGTAGAAGCAGGAGTGAAAATTACCGAGGCCGATCCGAGAGAAAGAAGTGTGGGACTTGGTGGTAGACCAGACAGAGATGGACGAGTGACGCTGGATGCCTGTATAATGGACGAGAACATGAACATCGGTTCGGTGGCTTGTCTCGAACACATTGTGCATCCTATTTCGGTAGCGAGAGCGGTGATGGAAAAAACCCCACACGTAATGCTGGTCGGCGATGGCGCCTTGCAGTTCGCCTTATCAAACGGGTTTAAAAAAGAAAAATTGCTTACCCCCGAATCAGAAGCCGAATGGAAAGAATGGCTGAAAAAGTCGGAATATAAACCCCAGGCTAACATTGAAAATCACGACACCATTGGCATGATAGCAATGGATACCAGTGGCAACCTCTCGGGCGCATGCACTACAAGCGGGTTGGCTTTTAAGATGCACGGACGTGTTGGGGACTCGCCAATTATTGGTGCTGGTTTGTATGTTGACAACGAAGTAGGCGCAGCAACAGCTACCGGTCACGGTGAAGAGGTGGTGCGTATTGCAGGCTGTCACACTGTTATAGAGTTGATGCGTCAGGGTCTTTCGCCAGAGGAGGCATGCAAAAAGGCTGTGGAAAGAATTATCTATGCAACGAAAAGACGCAACAAATCACTAAACGAATTACAAATTGGATTCCTGGCCATTAATAAAAAAGGAGAACACGGTTCATTCTGCCTTCAGAAAGGATTTAATTACGCTGTGCATTCTCCTGAGATTAATAATCAGTTGATGGACGCCAAAAGTTTAATGTAGTGTTGAAAAAAGTTCTTGAGATAGCTTGCTTTAATCTTGAATCAGCGCTAATTGCCCAGTCAGCCGGAGCAGACAGGATTGAACTTTGCACAGACTATTCCTCCGGAGGTATAAGCCCCAAAATTGAATTGGTTAAAGAGACACGTGAAAAAATTCAAATACCATTACATGTGATTGTCCGTTCGAGGGATGGGAATTTTTGTTACAATGCCTTTGAACTTGAAGAAATGGTTGCTTACACCGAGCTTTGCAAAAATGCGGGTGTAAACGGTGTGGTCTTTGGTGCACTCACGGATGACAAAAAGATTGACCTGGAAGCCTGCAGTACGGTTAAAAAAGCGGCAGGCAATATGACTCTCACATTTCATCGTGCGATTGACGAATGCGTGGATATAAAAAGAGGTCTACAAGAAATCATTTCCCTGGACTATCATCGCGTTCTGACTTCCGGTGGAAAACAAAATGCCATGAACGGAATACAAAGCTTAAAAGAAATGCAAAATGAATTTGGCAACAAGATTATCATAATGCCCGGAGGTGGGATCAGATCGAATAACATTAAACAGATCCTTGATACCGGATGCAAAGAATTTCATTCAGCGGCTATTACAAAATCCGGCGCACTAACAGATTCTCAGGAAATTGAGAATCTGAAACTATTTCTGTAGAATTCCCTGATACATTATTCTCAGATCTTTTGGTTTTTACAAGTCCAAAGGACATAAACACCAGTAGCAAAAGAAAATGCAAAAACGCCGATTCAGG